>JAPKZE010000061.1 GCA_026393955.1 Candidatus Aminicenantota bacterium | reverse complement strand
TCGGCCTGCCGGAAGATGTCGAAGAGGTCGAGCTCGCTGTTCTCCATGACCTCGACGCCGAGGTCGTAGAGGGGCTTGACGGGCGCGTTGCAGGCCAGGAAGTCCTGCGGCCGCGGGCCGAAGCCGAAGATCTTCAGCTTGGCCAAACCGAGGATGATCCGGGCGACGGGCACGAAGCCCGAGATCATGGCCGCGACCTCCTCGGGGACGCCCACGGGATACTCCGGGACGTAGGGCCGGAGCTTGCGCAGGCCCATGTTGTAGGAGTTGTTGAGCAGGCCGCAGTAGGCGTCGCCCCGCCCGTTGATAAGGTCCTTACCCGATTCCTCGGCCGCGGCCGCGACCATGACCGGCCCGTCGAACTTCTGGGCCAGGATCGTGGCCGGGGTCTCGGGGCCGAAGTTGCCGAGGTAAATGACCAGGGCGTTGACCTTCTTCTCCCGGAGCTCGTCGAGGGCCAGGAGGGCGTCCTTCTCGTTCTCGACGACGGTCGGGACGCGGGTGACGGCGACGCCGGCCTTCCGGCACTCCTCGGCGACGCGGAGGGAACGCTTGCGCGACAGCTCGACGGGGAAGCAGTCGCGGCTGACGGCCACGAGGCCGAGGCGGACCTTGGGGATGTTGGTCATGATTCGTTCTCCTTCTTCTGCCCGTAATAGGCGTCGGGCCCGTGCTTGCGGCTGAAGTGCTTGTCCTGGATGCAGGCGTCGAGGGGCGGGAGCCGCGGATCGAGGGCAAGCGAACCGAAGGCCATCTGGGCCGTCAGCTCGAGGATGAGGGCCGTCTCCACCGCCGCGGCCGGCGTCGGGCCCCAGGCGAAGGGGCCGTGGCCGGCGACGAGGACGGCCGGGAGCGTCAGCGGGTCGAGGCCGGCGAACCGCTCGACGATGACCTTGCCCGTGTTCCACTCGTAGCTCGCGGCGACCTCGGATTCGACCAGGAGCCGGGTCACGGGGACGGGGCCGTGGAACGCGTCGGCGTGGGTCGTCCCGAAGCAGGGGATCTCCCGCCGCGCTTGGGCGAACATCGTGGCGTAGGGGCTGTGGGCGTGGGCGACGCCGCCGACCTGGGGGAAGGCCTTGTAGATCTCGACGTGCGTCGGCGTGTCCGAGGAGGGGTTGAGCCAGCCCTCGACGACGTTGCCCTCGAGGTCGACGAGGACGATGTCGTCGGCCTTCATCGCATCGTAGTCCACCCCGCTCGGCTTGATGGCCACGATGCCCTTGCGCCGGTCGATGCCGCTGACGTTGCCGAACGTCAGGATGATGAGGCCGGATTTGGCCAGCTCGAGGTTGGCCTTCCAGACGGTTTCCTTGAGATCGGCGAGCATGTGGGCTATCTCCTTTGGCGGTCCTTGATCGCCAGCAGGTCCTTCATGACGTGGGTGAGGTTGCCGTTCCAGGCCTTGGTGCCGAAGGCGTCGTGGAGCTCCCGGTAAAGGGCGTAGAGCTCGAGGTAGACCTTGTGGCGCGCGGCGTCCGGCTTGAAGCCCGTCCGCTTGACCCCGCCCATCGCGGCCTGGGCCTCGGCGAAGCCGTCGTGGCCGCCGCCCCTGCGGCCGGCCGCGACCGCCCCGGCCATGGCCGCGCCGAGAGCGCAGGTCTGGGCCGAGCGGGCCACCTTCATCTCCAGGCCGGTGACGTCGGCGTAGATCTGCATCACCAGCGGGTTCTTCTCGGCGATGCCGCCGCAGTTGACGACTTCGCGGATCTTGACGCCGTACTCCTCGAAGCGCCGGACGATGGTCAGGGCGCCGAAGGCCGTGGCTTCGACGAGGGCCCGGTAGATCTCGGCGGGCATCGTGTGGAGCGTCAGGCCGACGAGGAGGCCCGTCAGGCGCTGGTCGACGAGCACGGTCCGGTTCCCGTTGAGCCAGTCGAGGGCCAGAAGGCCCGACTCGCCGGGCTTGAGCGCGGCGGCCTGGCGCGTCAGGGCGGCGTGGGAGCCCTTTTTCGGCCCGCCGGGCTCGATGACGTTGACGAACCAGTTGAAGATGTCGCCGACCGCGGACTGGCCGGCCTCGAGCCCGAGGTAGCCGGGCAGGACCGAGCCGTCGACGATGCCGCACAGGCCGGGGACGTCGGGAAGCTTCTTCGACGTCGGCCAGACGCAGATGTCGCAGGTGCTCGTGCCGATGATCTTGACGAACCGGCCCGTCTCGACGCCCGAGCCGACGCCGCCGAGGTGGGCGTCGAACGCGCCGACGGCCACGGCGATCCCGGGCCGGAGACCGAGCTTCTTGGCCCACTCCTTGGTCAGCCCGCCGGCGGGGACGTCGGAGGTGAAAGTCTTATTGT
>JAPKZE010000461.1 GCA_026393955.1 Candidatus Aminicenantota bacterium | reverse complement strand
AAAAACCCCGACTATGGTAAAATCGTATGGATACCCATAGGAGGTTTACAATGAAACTGAAGAAAACCCTGGCCGCGTCCGCCGCGGTCATCCTGGTCCTGGCCGCCGGGACCGTCCTGGCGACCCCGGCCTCGCCCAAGGCGCCGGCCGCCGCCGCGACCGTCCTCGAGTACAAGATGCCGGCCAACCGCGCTCTGACCTACCAGAGCAAGTCGGAGGAATCCCAGATCATGGAGGTCCAGGGCCAGTCCATGGATACCACCACGACCGGCGCCAGCACCTTCACCTTCAAAGCCAAGGGCCCGAAGGAGAAGAACTTGCTTCTGGGCGTGTCGATCGACGAAATGAGCGCCAGCGTTGCCGGGCCGCAGGGCGATATGTCCCCCGACATGGCCCCGCTCAAGGGCAAGTCCTTCGACATGGTGCTCTCCCCGCTCGGAGCGGAAGTCGACGTCACCGGCGCAGAGGCCCTCACCTACGCCATCGCCGGCGAGTCCCGCAACCTCTCTTCCGGATTCAAGATGTTCTTCCCGGACCTCCCGGGCAAGCCGGTCAAGATCGGGGACACCTGGCCGTCGACAGACGGCACCGAAGAGAAGACGGGCTCGATGACGATCAAGATCGACCTCCAGAACGTCAATACGCTCGAGGGCTTCGAGACGATCGACGGGATGGAGTGCGCCCGGATCTCCACTCAGGTCACCGGGACCATCACCGGCTCCGGCAACCAGGGCGGCATGGACCTGACCTTCGCGGGGACCACCAAGGGCAAGAGCGTCTGGCACTTCGCGGTCAAGGAAGGGATCTTCATCAAGCAGACCTCCGAGTCGACGTCCGAGATGTCCATCGACGTCGCGGCCGCGGGCATGACCATTCCCGTCAACCAGACCAGCAAGAGCGAAGTCAAGCTGACCGGGAAGCAATAAGCGATCCGATCAAGGCGGGGGCGCGGCCCGAAAGGCCCGCTCCTGCTTTTCTTGTCATGGCAATGGCCCTATAATGGCCCCTCACGCCAGATAAAGGAGAGGCCATGGCCGCGACGAGACCCAAGCGCATCGAGGACTTCAGGAAGAAGGACGACCTCATCGTCGTCACCGGGGCCGGCGGGTTCATCGCCGGGTCGCTCGTTCGTTCTTTCCACGACAAGGGCTTCACCCGCATCCGGGCCATCGACAAGAAGCCCCTCGATCAGTGGTACCGGCGGACGCCGGGCGTCGAGGCCCTGGTGCTCGACGTCAGCTACCGCGACAACTGCGTCAAGGCCTGCGACGGTGCCGTCGAGGTCTACAACCTGGCCGCCGACATGGGCGGCATGGGCTTCATCGAGCGCTACCGCGTCGAGTGCCTGCGGAGCGTCCTCATCAACACCCACATGATCGAGGCCGCGCAGAAGGCGGGCGCCGACCGTTATTTCTTCTCCTCCTCGGCCTGCGCCTACAACATCGACCTGCAGCAGGACACGCAGTCCCGGGCCCTCAAGGAATCCGACGCCTACCCGGCCAACGCCGAGCGCGGCTACGGCTGGGAGAAGCTCTTCTCCGAGATCGTCTGCCAGGAATACTGG
>JAPKZE010000435.1 GCA_026393955.1 Candidatus Aminicenantota bacterium | reverse complement strand
CGCCTCCTTTTCGATGTTCGACGGCCTGAAGATCCACGAGTTCCTGACCACGGACCATGCCAAGGTCAAGGCGGCTCTCTCGTCCATCAGCTCCAAAAATATCGCCGGCCGGGCCGATGAGGTCGAGCAGGCTTATTGGCTGGCGGTGGATAATCCGACTCTCGCCAAGGGAGCGTCATACACGGTCGGGGGACTGAGCGAGCTGGACCTGGCCCGGCTCGATTCCATGCAGCAGGCCGGTCGATACTTCCGGGCCCTGACCCAGTTCGCCCAGTCCCTCCGTCTGGTCCAAGGACAGAAGAACATCCTCTTTTTTTCGGCCGGCATCCCGAGCTCGATGGTCAATGCGAGCCGCGGCGTCGGGGGCACGGTACGAGGCAGCGGCGGGGTTGGCGGCAGTTCAACCTCAAACAATGCCGGTTATAGCGGGAATATCTCTGGCGGCTCAACGTTCCAAGTGGGGAACAACGAGCTCAGGCCCCTCCAAAAGTCCATGCTCAGGGAATTCAGCGCCTCGAACTGCTCGCTCTTCAGCTTCGACACCCGGGAGTCGGCCAAGATCCCGGCCCTTTTTGAAGTGGACCAGATGGCCACCAAGTCCGACGGCAAGCCCCTGCTCGGGAATAACAGCCTCTACCGCGACGACGCCACGACCGGGATGGACTCCCTGAAGACGCTATCGAAGGAGACGGGCGGCAAGTATTACTCGAATATCATCCTCCACGAGAAGAACCTCGACGAGGTCTCGACCGTCACGGGAACCTATTATGTGCTGGGCTATTCCGTGCCGGCGGTCGCCGACGGCCAGTTCCACAAGATCGGCATCACGGTCTCGCGAAAGGGTTGCCAGGTCCGGACCCAGCCGGGCTATTTCAATCCCAAGCCGTACCGGGAATACACCGATCTCGAGAAAGACATCCAGCTCTTCGATCTCGCCCTCAACGAGAAATCCGAGTTCCAAACCCCGGAGCCCCTGCCGGTCTCGGCCCTGACCTACGATGCCGGGCAGGGCGCGCGGGTGAGGGCGCTGGCCCTGATCCCGCGGACGATCTGGGCCGGTCTCGGCGGGCAGACCGCCGAGATCGTCGCGCTCTTCTTCGATGCCCAGGATTCCCTCATGAGCCTGCAGCGGATCGCCGTGGCCAAAGCGGATTATGGAGACAAAGAGGTCCTGTTCAGCGCCGGGACGGCCGGACGCCCGGGCTCCGTCAAGAGCCGGGTCATCCTCCGCCACCTCGAGACCGGGCAGAGCGCGGCCGGCTCGATGACGGTCCATTGCGGTCCCTTGAACCGGCAGGTCCTATCGGTCTTCACGCCACTGCTTCTCGCGGAGGGCGGGGCCGTCTTCCCTATCGAAGGCGTGGTCAAGGGCGCCGCCGAGAGCCCCGCTTGGCGGCAACTTTATGCCTACGACGCAGAGGCCTTCTCCCCCGTCGTCGGTTCGGAACCCATCACAGCGGACAAGGTCACTGTTCTCTTGCCCTATGCGGCGCCCGGCCTCGGAGCGCCTGATCTTATTTTCACGGCGAACCTCGTGAATTCCGCAACGGGCCGGAGCTTGACCGTGCCGCTCGAGCTGCGGGAAGCGGCGACGCGGGGACCACTTGAAGTCCAGAAACTCGATATCTCCCTCGCGGCCGTGGCCCGAGGGAAATACATCCTCTTCATCCACGTCGGCAACAAGGTGACGGGGCAACAGGTCAGCGGGCGGGTGCCGCTCACGGTCGGTCGCTGAGACCCGAGCCGCGAAACGCTTTTCAATTTTCCGGGAATAAGTATGATGGGGAGGACCGCGCCCGGAAAACGCCCTTTCAGCGAGGAGGACTTATGAGAAACCTGGGGAAGAAGACGCCGATCCTGGCCGTCGGGACGGTCCTGATCGCTCTGTTGTCGATGGTCGCCGTCGCGGCCGACGAAACGGCCCCCCCGAAGCCGGTCTATCTCTACAAGACCACGTTCATCCGCGCGGCCCAGGGGAAGCTCCTCGATCTGATCGCGCTCTATAAGGAACGGCTGGCGGTCATCGAAGCCGCCGGCGACGTGCGCCCCTTCTGGTGGCGGCACACTCAGGGCGACCAGTGGGACCTTATGATCCTCACGCCCATGGGCAGCTATGTCGATTACTATGCGAAGAGCCGTGTAGCCAAGCGGGACAAGGCCGCGGGAGCGGCCGGCCTGTCATGGGCCGACTTCGCCCGCAAGCTCGACGCGTGCTCGTCCTGGAAGGAAGATGTCTTCGTCTACGGGCCGCCGCTCGAATTCGTGAAGAAACAATTCGAGGGCATGGGATACTTTCACATCGAGATCATGCTTTCACTCCCGGGAAAGCAGGCCGAGCTCTATAAGGAGCGGGAGATGGAGAACGTCTACGGCGTCGCCGGGGGCCGGCCGTACAACATGGTCTTCGTCCGCGACCAGGGCGCCTCGTGGGACATCTACACGCTCGGCTGCTACCGCGACCTCCAGCATTGGGCCGCACCGAGCGGCCTGACCAAGGAGCAGCTGGAGGCGGCGGCCAAGAAGGCCGGGTTCGAGAGCGCCGACGCGATCGGCCCCTACATGCGGACGCTGATCGACTTCCATCGCGACACGATGGGCGTCGCCATTAAATAAGAATTGGGGACATGTACCTTAGGTACGTGTCCCCCTGACCGCCCCGTACATCGCCGCGATGTTCGCGGGCGGGACGTTCGGCAGGATGTTATGAACCTGGCAGAAGACGAATCCGCCGCCCGGGGCGAAGATCTTCACCCGTTCCTTGACGTGAGCTGAGACCTCTTCGGGCGTCCCCTGGGGCAGGACGCGCTGGGTGTCGCAGCCGCCGCCCCAGAAGGTCAGGTCGCGACCGAACTCCTTCTTGAGAAAACCCGGGTCCATGCCGCGCGCGCTCGTCTGGACGGGGTTGATGATCTCGACGCCCGCTTCGATAAGATCGGGCAGGATGTCGACGATCGAGCCGCAGGAATGCAAGAAGACGTGGATGCCGCGCCGGTGGACGCGCTCGTAGATGATCTTCTGGCGGGGTTTGAAGACCTCGCGATAGAGGCGCGGCGAGATCACGGTCGATCGCTGGGAGCCGAGGTCGTCGCCCATCTGGATGATCTGGACGGATCCTTCGACGGCGTCGAGAAATTTCTCGAGATTGGCCAGGTGCATCTCGACGAGGGCGTCGAGGAGGCGCTCGGCCTTGGCCCGGTCCTCGGCCAGATCGATGAGGAACTGGTCGAAG
>JAPKZE010000288.1 GCA_026393955.1 Candidatus Aminicenantota bacterium | reverse complement strand
GACCGGAACGGTCAGCCCGTCCGGATCATGGATTTTCCCTTTTGGTGGGACCGAGGGGCGTTCTTCGAGAAGTTCCAAGAGCGCGAGATCGACACCGGCAACCCCATCGACTGGAACCTGGCCTGGCTGCTGAGCGCTTCGGAGGCCGCCGCGTGGGACGATCAGTGCCGGGCGGGCTTCCCGATGGACCCGGGGGGCGTCAATCCGCAGGTCTTGGAGGAGATGGGACAGCTCGCCGCGCTGCTGCGCCGGGGGGGCTGGGTCATCGTCGAATCGCACGAATGGGAGTCCGGCCTGGATTGACCGGGCGCAACTCCATGCCGGCGAAAGGGGGACGGCCGTGACCAGGGTGCTCGCGGTGATCACCAAGGCGGGGAGCGAAGTGATCGAGTACGTCGCGCTCGAGGACCGCGGCTACCCGACCCAGGAGGCGTTCCTCGACGCGGCGCGCCGGGAAACGCGCGAATTGTCGACGCGCTATGGCCTGCCGAACGGCGAGCTCGAGCTGTTCGACGGGAGCGACCGCTCGGTCGAGTCGTTCTTCCGGATGTTCCCCAATCTCAAAGTGACGCCGCGTACAGTGCGGCCGCTCATTCGCTAGCCCGGCCGCCCGTCACCCACTCGTAGCCGCGGCCCTGGGCGTAGTGGATGACCTTCCGTTCCGGAAAACGGTTCTTCAGGAACTCGGACAGGCCGCGGACACCCGCCTCCTCGGTCGCGCCGTGATTCTATAACACAATTGCGGATCCTGAGAGAAAGCGGCCTTGCGTTTGCGATATAATCCCGGCATGAAGAACTCACGTGGGATCATCATTTTGGCGATCTTGGCGATGGCCATCCGGTTGGGGGCAGTCCCGCAGGCGGACGCGTTCGACCAGGTCAAGAGACTGGGCCGGGGCGTCAACATCATCGGCTACGATCCTCTCTGGAAGAAGCCCGGCAAGGCCCGGTTCAAGGACAGGCACTTCGCCCTCATCCGCGAGGCCGGGTTCCAGACAGTGCGCATTAACCTGCACGCCCTTCAGCTCGAGAAGAAGTCTGACGGCTATAGGCTCCCCGAAGCCTGGCTCGAGACCCTCGATTGGGCGCTTAAAGGCGCCCTCTCCGCTGGCCTCAACGTCATCCTGGACCTTCACAATTACAACGACGTGGCCAAGGACCCGTCGGCCTTTAAGGCGCGCCTGATGGCTTTCTGGAAGCAAGACGGGGAGAGGTACAAGGACGCGCCCGACGCGCTGCTTTTTGAGATCCTCAATGAGCCCAACGGCAAGCTCGACAGGCCACTCTGGAACGCCTGGCTGGCCGAGGCCCTGGCCGCCATCCGGGCGACCAACCCGGTCCGAACGGTCGTCGTCGGTCCCCCGGAGTGGAATGGCTTCCGCTACCTCGACCAGCTCGTCCTGCCGGAGGCCGACCGGAACCTCATTGTGACGGTCCACTATTACGAGCCATTCCCGTTCACACACCAGGGAGCGCCTTGGTCGCCGGAGACCGTGAAGCTCAAGGGCGTGACCTGGGGAACTCCCGGGCAGAGGGCGCAGATCGAGGCCGACTTCGCCGTGGTGCAGGCCTGGTCGGAGAAGCACCGTCGCCCCATCCTCCTCGGCGAGTTCGGCGCCTTCGAGAAGGCCCCGCTGGAATCGCGCGTCCTCTGGACGGCCCATGTCGCCCGCACGGCCGAAGCGCTCGGCTGGGCCTGGACCTACTGGCAGTTCGACTCGGATTTCATCGTCTATGACATCGACAGGGACCGCTGGGTCGAGCCCATCCTCCGCGCCCTCGTTCCCGCCAAATAAGAAGGGATCAAAAAAAGGGGGGGCGGGTGGCCCCGCCCCCCGATCAGCACATTTTGCTTACTTGACGACGTTGCCGTCGGCGTCGATGACGGTGATCTGCGAGAAGCCGAGCTCACGGATCTTGGGCTCGATCTGGGCCCGGTCGCCGACGATGATCCAGATCACGCTCTGGGGATGGATGGTCTTCGTCGCGGCCTTGCCCAGGTCGGCCATGGTCAGCTTTTGGACGAGGCCCGAATACTTCTGATAGTAATCGTCGGGCAGCCCGTACTGGACGATCTCCTCGAGCGATCCGAGGACCGTCCCCATGGTCTCCCATTGGCCCGGCAGCGCCAGGACGGAGTTGTTCTTGGCGTTCTGGAACTCTTCGGTCGTGATCGGCTTCTTGCCCAGGATGCCTTCGAGCTCGGCCTGGATCTCGACCATGGTCTCCTTGGTCTTGTCCGACTGGACGGGGGCGAGGACCAGGAAGGGCCGCTGACCGCGGGCCCCGGGAATGGCGCTCTGGGCCCCGTAGCTCCAGTGCTTGTCCTCGCGGATGTTCATGTTGATGCGCGAGACGAAATCGCCGCCGAGGATCATGTTCATCGTCGTGATGGCGATGTTGTCCGGATCGGCGGACGAGGGCGCGGGGAAACCGCAGACGACCATGGACTGGGGCGCGTCCGGCTTGTCCATGATGTAGACGGCCGGGCTCGCCGCGAGCGGGACCGCCGTGATCTTCTTCACCGGGGGCTTGCCGCCCGTCCAGGCCTGGAAGAGCCTTTCGAGCTTGGGCTTGATCTCGGCCATGGTCGTGTCGCCGACCACGACGAGCGTGGCCCCGGCGGGCTTGAACCAGGTCTGGTGGAACTTGACCAGGTCGGCCCGCGTCAGCTTGGCCACGGTGTCGGAGTAACCGGACCCGGTAAAGGGGATGGCGTAGGGATGGCCCGCGCCGTAGACGAGCTTGGGGAAGACCCGCAGGGCCATCCCGAAGGGGGAGGCTTTTTCCTGGGCGATCCGGGCGATCTGGATCTTCTGGAGCCTGGCGAAGTCCGCCTCCGGGACGGCGGGGTTGAGGATGACGTCGGCGTCGATGTCGAGGGACGGGTCGAGCTTGTCCTTGAGCGCGGTCAGCGACACGGACGACGTGTCGAGGTTGGAGCCGGCCCCGATGGTGGCGCCGAGCATGGCCAGCTCGTCGCTGATCTGGAGAGAGGTGCGCTTGGCGGTGCCCTCGTCGATCATCGACATGGCCAGGGAGGCCGTGCCCGGCAGGGACGTCTGATCGGCGGCATAGCCCGCGTCGAACATCATCGAGAAGTGCACGACGGGAATGGAGTGGCGCTCGGCCAGCATGATCTTCAGGCCGTTGGAAAGCTGGGCCCTTTGCACGGCGGGGAAGCTGACTAGGGGCGCCGGCCCGACGGCCGGCATGGTCTTCCGGTCGACGTCGCTCGCAACGGCCTTGAGCGCCGGATACGGACGGACCTCGAGGATGTACACGCCGTCGGCGAGCCAGCGGACGGCCGCGTCCTTGACGGTCTGGATCGTCGCCTCCTCGATGTGCTTCAGCGACGTCTTGTAGGCATCCGGGCTCCCGCCATAGATCTGGCTCGAGGCCAGGATGTCGGACTTGCCGCCGAAGCCGCCGATCCGTTCGATCCCCTGGATGAAGCGGGCCCGGGACTGGATCTTGACCCGCTCGAGCTCGGTCGCCGTCGGACCCTCGGCCAGGAACTTCGCCATCTCCTCGTTGATCGCCTTCTCGATCACGGCCAGCTCGACGCCGGGCTTGGCGTCGGCCTGGATGCCGAATTGCCCGCCGATCTCGCGGGTGTTGATATACGCCGCGACGGAGGTCGCGATCTGGTCGTCGTAGACGAGGCGCTTGTAGAGCCGGGAGGTCTTGCCGTCGGAGAGGATAGAGCTGGCCAGGTCGAGGTTGTCGGCGCAGTCCGTGCCCCAGCCCGGGACGTTCCAGAACTTATAGATCCGGGCCTGGGCGACGCGGTCCTGCACGGCTTCGCGGTGCGTCCCGGTCATCTTGGCCACCCAGGCCGTATGCCGGGCGATGGGCGGCGAGGGCGGGATGTCGCCGAAGTACCGCTTGACCTTCTCGAGCACGGTCTTGGCGTCGACGTCGCCGGCGATGGCGATGACGGCGTTGTTCGGGCCGTAGTAGGCCGTGAACCACTGCTGGAAGTCCTCGAGCTTGCCGCTGGTGAGGTCGTCGATCGAGCCGCCGACCGACCAGGAGTAGGGGTGCCCCGGCGGGTACGTCCCCTTGACGATGAGGTCCTCGGTGATGCCGAAAGGCTCGTTGTAGCCTTGCCGGAGCTCGTTCTGGACGACGCCCCGCTGCTCGTCGAGCTTGGCCTGGGTGATGGCGCCCTTGAGAGGGCCCATCCGGTCCGACTCCATCCACAGGACGAGGTCGAGGGCCGAGACCGGGACGTTCTCGAAGTAGTTCGTCCGGTCCTCGTTGGTGGTGCCGTTGAGGTCGGTCGCCCCGACCTTCTGCATGGGCTTGAAGTAGTCGTCGTTGTAGTTCTCGCTGCCGTTGAACATGAGGTGCTCGAAGAGGTGGGCGAAGCCGGTCTTGCCAAGCTTCTCGTTCTTCGAGCCGACGTGGTACCAGACGTTGAAGGCGATGATCGGCGCCTTGTGGTCCTCATGGACGATCAGGGTCAATCCGTTGTCGAGGACGAACTTTTGGTAGGGGATGTCGACCTTGGACGTCTGGGCGGCCAGGAAGGGCGCGGCCAGGACGGCCATGATCGTGAAAATGGCCAGTGAGGATAAAGTCTTACGCATGCGGTTCTCCTTGCAAATGGAATACGGTAGGATTATACGCCAGCTGGGAATAAAAGGGGGACTACCTCGTGGGGGACGGCGATCGGAGCTCGTCGAACGGCGGCATGAGCCGGGTCGTCTCGAAGCGGATCTTCTCCCAGACGGCCAGGTCCATGCCGCGGAAGACGTCGACGACCCCGGGGTCGAACTGGCCGCCGGCGTTGACTTCGAGCTCGCGGCGGGCGGCCCGGAAGTCCCGGGGCGCGCGATAGGGACGATGGGAGGTGACGGCGTCGACCGTGTCGGCGACGGCGAAGATCCGCGCTTCGAAGGGGATGGCCTCGCCCTTCAGTCCTTTCGGGTAGCCCGTGCCGTCGTAGCGCTCGTGGTGGCAGAGGATGATGTTGCCGACCTCGCGGACGAGCTTGACGTCCCGCACCAGGCCGTAGCCGAGCGCGGGATGGCGCCGGATGACGTCCCATTCCTTCGGCGCGAGCGGGCCGGGCTTCTTGAGGATGGAATCCGGGATGGCCATCTTGCCCGCGTCGTGCAGCAGCGCGCCCTTGCGGATGTGGTCCAGCGTGCTTGGCTCGCGGATGCCCGCCGCTTCGGCCAGGATGTGGCTGTAGCGCGCGACGGTCTTGGAGTGGCCGTACGTCTCGACGTCCCGCAGGTCGAGCGCGGCCATGAAGTTCTCGAGCGTCGTGTCGTAAGCCTCCTCGAGCTCGCGGGATTTGCGCAGGAGCCGGGCCATCTCCTTTTTTAGGCGGCGCAGCTCTGAGGCATCCGCCTGCTCCGGGAGGCTTTTGCGAACGTCGACCTCAATGCCGTTGTCGGACAAAAATGCGCAAATCTCCGCCCGTTTTTTGTCATCTTCGACGATCAGGACGGCCCCCGCTTTGCTCATAGGACCTTCTTATACATCTTTTTATTTTCATGTTCAAGTAAAGCCGTTTTCATCTTGACAACGAAGCGACCGAATCATCATAATAGTCTCGCTAAGGTTAAGGAGCGGCCATGGAACACGACCCGAACATCTTCAGGGACTCGTCCCAAGTCATCCAGGAGGTCGAGGACCAGCTCGATCGCATCCTGCAGAAGAAGTTCCGCGACGTCGACTCCGAGCTCATCGAGCGCATCAACCGGGAGAAGGAAGCGGCCCGCAAGCGCAAGGAGGAGATCGAGCGCGAGTACGACAAGGAAAAGACCGCCCTCACGGAATACCGGTCCATGGTCCGTGAGTTCGAAGAGCAGCGGGCCGGGCTGCTCAACGAGGCCCGCGATCGCTTCCAGAAGGTCCTCAAGTTCCAATCCGAGATCGAGAGCCTGGCCAAGTCCACCGTGGACGAGATCAAGCGCGTCAACGAGATCCAGGAGCGGCTCGAAGGGCTGCGGACAAAGACCGCCGAGCGGGCCGCCTTTCTCAAGAACGATCTGCGCGAGCGCTTCGGCATCGTCGCCGAGGTCATGAACGAGGAGCCCAAGCCGCTCGACCTCGATCTCGACGAGGAGCTCGAGAAGCTGCGCAAGATCAAGGAGCTCCTGACCGTCGAGTCGGCGGCCGCCAACCTCGGCCGTCTGGGCGGCCTGGCCGCTCCCGAAGAGGAGCTGGCCGCGCTGGACGCCGCCGCCGTCAAGACCGGACCGGACATCCCCGGCATTCCGGAGCTCATCGCCGGCCCGGCGCCCGAGGAGCCGGCCGCGGCCGAGCCGGTCCCGCCGGCCCCCGAGCCCGTGCCCCAGCCCGAAGACGACCTGACCGAGGAAGAACTCGTCGCCTGGCTCGAATCCTATCGCCGGACCGAACCCGCCAACGGGTGCGGCGAGGTCCATTATTTCCAGAAGGGCCGGACGATCGTCGCCGATCCCGAGAAGCTCCTGGCCGCCGTCGACCGGACGCTCGAGGAGGGCCAGCGGCTGTCCGTCAAGCTCGACCTGACCGAGTCGCCGAAAGACCAGTTCTTCATCAAGCAGGAGCTCATCAACTGGCAGGAAGGCCTGCGGGCCCTTTTCCTCCGGGTGGTCAAGATGTGCGAGAAGAGCTCCTGGGCCCTGCCTTTCTACACCGAGGAGATCCTCGATCCCCAGATCCTGCGGCGGCTGCTGGAGCGGCTGAGCATGGAGAACTGGAGCAACCTCGAGGAATTCACCGGCTTCTCCGCCGCCGTGGCCGAGATCCGCAGGGCCTTCCTGGCCCGGATCGAGCCGCGGCTGCCCTACCTCCGGGCGCTCAAGCGGCAGGTCGAAGAAGATTAGGCCCCGGCCGGACGGGCGTCCGGCGCGTCATCAGGGGAGCGTGTCCCGCCGGCGGAAGTGCAGGAGGTAGCTCTCGAGTCCCTTGATCTCCTTGAAGGTCAGATCCTCGAACTTCACCCCCGTGTAGAAGAAGCCCGGATCGCCGACGCCCCGTTCCGCATAGACGAGCGAGCACTTGACCGGGGTGGCCTTGTCCTCGATGACCAGGATCGAATCGAACGACGGGCCCTCGGCAAGCGGCGCGTCGGACACGATGCGCGCCCCCTCCAGGCTGATGTTGACGGTCTTGGCGACCTTGAACCCGCCGTTGTCGCGGTAGAGGAAGGGCGTCGAGACCATGTAGCGCTCGGACTTCCTTTTCTCGCGGAGGGCCTGCCCGTTCCGGGCCACGGCCACGGCCTTCCCGTCCACCCCGGCCTCCTGCCCGACGAAGCTGCAGACGCGGTTCTTGTCGCCGGCGATGTCGCCGGGGCCGCGCGGCTTGAGGTCCGGGCGGGCCTTGCCCTTGGCCTCGGCCAGGGCCAAGTCGGCCTCGCCGGCCAGGCGCTTGAGCTCGGACCGGGTCATGAGGGCCGGCTGCTCACCGAAGTTCTTCGGGAACACCGTCACGCCGAAGGACATGGTCAGGTTGCCGCGGGGCTGGAATTCCTGCAGCTCGAAGTAGTGGTCCTCGACGTTCTTGCGGATGCGGTCCGTCAGCAGGGACGCTTCCTCGACGCCCTTGACGCCCATGAGGAAGAACAGGAACTCCTCGCCGCCGTAGCGGCAGATCAGGTCCTCCTC
This sequence comes from Candidatus Aminicenantota bacterium, assembly GCA_026393955.1. Taxonomy (GTDB): domain Bacteria; phylum Acidobacteriota; class Aminicenantia; order Aminicenantales; family Saccharicenantaceae; genus RBG-16-66-30. The sequence continues at coordinate 5,585 of JAPKZE010000288.1, read as the reverse complement.
GCGGATGGCCAGCTTGAGGACATGGCCGAGCTCGCGCAGCAGCCGGTTGCCGGCCTCCTGCCCGTTGCGGTCGTTATAGGCCTTGAACCAGTCGACGTCGCCCATGACCAGGGCCATGGCGCCCTCCTCGCGGCGGCGCTTGCTCAGGCCGTTGATCTTCTGCAGGACTTTTTCGAAGAACGGCTCCGGCCTGAGCAGGCCTGTCAGCGGGTCGAACTGGATGAGGTTGAGCTTGGTCATGGCGATCGCCATGTGGTCCGACAGGCCGCGCAGGATCTGCTGGTCCTCGCGGGAGAACCCTTCGGGGACGGGTTGGCCCGCGGCGGTCTTGTTGGTGACCTCCAGGACGCCGATGACCTTGGGCCCGTGCATGATGGGCACGCCGAGCAGGCTCCGCGGCGCGGCCTTGAGCAGGGACGTGTAGCGCTTGCTCAGGCGCCGGTCGAAGGTCAGGTTGGCGACGGCGATGTCGTGGCCGTAGCGGGCGACCGAGGCGGCGAAGTCCTGGGCCTCGAGGGTGGCGATGTATTTCGAGAAGTCGGAGTGGGTCAGGAAGGCGTTGTCCCAGACGAGCGGCTTCAGGTAGCGGCCGATGACGTCGTTCTCCTCCATGATGTAGACGGAGACGCTCGAGGCGTGGACGGTGTCCCGGATCTCGGGCACGATGTCGAGCAGGCTGTTGACGTCGTCGGCGCCGTAGATGCGCAGGAGGATGGACTCGAACCGCTGGCGCTCCTTCTGGGAGCCGATATAACGGGCCTCGATGGCCAGGCGTTTTTCGACCTCGCGGAGGAAGCCCGAGTTGAGCAGGCCCTTGATCTCGCTGATCTCGCCGAGCACGTCCTTGACCTTGACCTCCTGGATGCCGATGCTCCGGCGCAGGTCGGCCGTCTCGAGCTTCAGGCGGGCGTGTTCGACGATCCGCCCCAGGGCGCGCGTGAAGGCGCCGTCCCGCGGCGCGGCGGGGGAGGTGGGGCAGGCGTCCGTGTCGATCGTCCGCGGCCAGTTCTCGACCGCGCGGGAGATCTCGTCCTCGTCCTCGCCCGTGATGAGGACCCCGGTCGGCGGACGGACCATGGCCATGAGGTGAGGGGATCGCGCCAAGGACGCGTCGATGACCGCGGCGACGAGAGATCCCTCGGCGAACGCGCCGAGCGCGCTCTCCGGATCATGCTCACAGACGACGGTCCCGAACTTCTGGGCCAGGAGGGCGAGGCGGTCGGCTTCCGCAGAGGACGGATGAATGACGAGAATACGCTTCTGGAACATAGCCCTCGCTGCGTCTTTGCCGCGAAAGAAGATCCGACTTTTCCTTTTCCTGGATATTTTGTATACCAGTTTCCCCGCCGGGGTCAATCCTTATTTTTGCTTTTGATAAGGTCCGCGCCGCTGTGGTATATTCCTCGCGCAAAACGTCTTAGAGGAGACAAAAAATGGCAAAGGCGGCCAATGAACCGGTCCTGAATATCAGGGCCCCGAGGGGGTCCCGCATTTCGGCCAAGGGCTGGGCCCAGGAAGCGGCGCTGCGGATGCTCATGAACAATCTCGACCCCCAGGTGGCCGAGAAGCCCGCCGAGCTCATCGTCTACGGCGGCACCGGAAAGGCCGCCCGGAACTGGGAGGCCTACCGGGCTATCGTCGCCAGCCTGAAGAAGCTCGAGAACGACGAGACGCTCGTCGTGCAGTCGGGCAAGCCCGTGGCCGTGTTCAAAACCCATGCCGAGGCGCCGCGCGTCCTCATCTCCAATGCCATGCTGGTCCCCAAGTGGGCCAATTGGGACGAGTTCCGGCGCCTCGAAGCGCTGGGGCTGACCATGTACGGGCAGATGACCGCCGGCAGCTGGATCTACATCGGGACGCAGGGCATCCTGCAGGGGACCTATGAGACTCTGGCCGAGGCGGCCCGGCGGCATTTCGGCGGCTCGCTCCGGGGCCGGCTGACCCTGACGGCCGGGCTCGGAGGCATGGGCGGGGCCCAGCCGCTGGCCGTGACCATGAACGACGGCGTGGCCATCGTCGTCGAGGTCGATCCGCGCCGCATCGAGCGGCGGCTCGAGACCCGCTACGTCGATACGATGACCGACAGCCTGGACGAGGCGCTGCGCCTGGCAGGCGAGGCCATCAAGAAGGGCGCCCCGCTTTCGATCGCATTGCTCGGCAACGCGGCGGACGTCCTGCCGGAGTTCGTGCGCCGGGGCCTCACGCCCGACATCCTGACCGACCAGACCTCGGCCCACGACGAGCTCAACGGTTATGTCCCCAACGGCCTGTCCTATGCGGAGGCCCTGGCGCTCAGGGCCAAGGACCCTGCGGACTACATCCGCCGGTCTTATGCGGCCATGGCCGCCCACGTCGAAGCCATGCTCGAGCTGCAAAAGCGGGGGGCCCGGGCCTTCGACTACGGCAACAACCTCCGCGGCCAGGCCCAGAAGGCCGGGGTCGCCAGGGCTTTCGACATCCCCGGATTCGTGCCGGAGTATATCCGGCCGCTCTTCTGCGTCGGCAAGGGCCCGTTCCGGTGGGCGGCGCTTTCGGGCAAGCCGCAGGACATCTATGCCACCGACGAGGCCGTGCTCAGGGAGTTCCCGGAGGACGAGGCCCTGGCCCGTTGGATCCGCAAGGCCAGAGCCCAGATCAAGTTCCAGGGGTTGCCGTCGCGGATCTGCTGGCTGGGCTACGGCGAGCGGGCCCGCTTCGGGGCGGTCATCAACAACCTGGTCAAGAAAGGCAAGATCTCCGCGCCCGTCGTCATCGGGCGCGACCACCTCGACACGGGGTCGGTCTCCTCGCCCAACCGCGAGACCGAAGGCATGCGCGACGGCTCGGACGCCATTGCCGACTGGCCCGTCCTCAACGCCCTGCTCAACGCGGTCAGCGGGGCCTCGTGGGTCTCGGTCCACCACGGCGGCGGCGTCGGCATCGGTCTGTCCATCCATGCCGGGATGGTCATCGTCGCCGACGGGACGGCCATGATGGCGCGCCGGCTGGAGCGTGTGCTCACGGCCGACCCGGGCCTGGGTGTCGTGCGCCACGCCGACGCCGGCTACCCCGATGCGATCGCCTGCGCGAAAAGGAACCGCATCAAGATCCCGATGATGAAGTAGGGGGGCCCGAGGCGACATCCATCGCCGCCGCGAGAGGAAAGCCGGGAAAACGGGAGGCGAACCAAAAGAAAGAGAAGGGACTGTCTTCTAAAGGGGACTGGCCCCGGTGCCCCCAGTTCGCATCTGTAAACACCGGTTTCCAGTCATCTTTTCCCCCGGCGTCCATCTCCTTCCTTTGTATAGGCTTGGACCTCGTCCCGGGCCTCCCGCCCTGGCATGCCGTTTGCTCTTACAGGGGGCGAAAGGAGACAGCCAATGAGAAAGCTGGCGATCTTGGCCCTGGCGGGACTGGTCCTCGTGACCGCGGCCGCTTCGTTCGCGGCCGCCCCCGCCCTGAACAACCAGACCGACTGCAACACCAACCACATGAAGTGCCGGGAGTACACGCTCAACGTCGACGAGCCCTGGTACAAGGTCATGGTGCTGCTCACGGTCTGCGACATCGCGTTCGGCAAGTGCGCCCTGGGCATTTGACGAGGGGACGCGGGGGCCCCCGCGTCCGGGGGCCCTCGCCGCGGTCCGAAGAAAGGGGATACCTGATGAAAGCCGGAAAATGCGCCGCAGCGGCTATGCTCCTTCTCGCCGCCGTCAATTTGATGAAAGGGACTGTCCCCGAACCGGGACTGGCCCTCTTTGATTCTCCGGTCCCGCACCTGAAGGCCGTCGAGATCGCCCTGCCCTCGAATCCTGAGGACGAGGCTGTCCTGGGCCGGCCGGTCGCAATGGTCCTGGCCCCGGACCGGCTGTATATCGCCGATGCCCTGGATTGCGCCATCAAGGTCTTTTCGGGTGAAGGCCGGTTCCTCCGGTCTTTCGGCCGGAAGGGCGACGGCCCCGGAGAGCTCAACTTCCCCTCCGGCGTGGCCGCCGCCGGCGATGCGATCGTCGTCGCCGACAAGCTCAATTTCCGGATCCAGATCTTCGACCGCGAAGGCCGGCCGCGAGGCGGTTTCAAGCTGCCCTTCGCGCCTGACCGGGTCCTCGCCCTGGGCCCGGACCGGATCCTGGTCACGGCCAATCCGCCCGGCCGGAAGAAAGGAGAAAAGCTCCTGCACATCCTCGACCTGGCCGGCCGGTCCGTCTGGCAAGGGCTCGAAGCCCGGACCTCGTCCGACCCGGTTTTCGATGCCTTCCGGAACATGATCCTGGTGTGCCGCGGCGAGGCCGAGGACTTCTATGTCGTGTTCCGGAGCGGCGAGAGGACTATTTCCCATTTCTCCGGCTCGGGGGTCCTTCTGGGGACGGTCGCCGTCGACGAGCGCCACGCCTTCAAGACGGTGGAGCTGACTTCGGACCGGCGCACGTTGCGCCTGGCCGGATTCTGCTGGTCCGCGGCCCGGGACCGGGGCCGGTTCTATCTTTCGGCGCCCGAGGTCGTGTCCGGCCGGGACCTCGGGCCGGGACGGACGCTGTCCGTGGTCGATGCCCGGGGCCGCCTGCAGGCGGCCGTCGAGCTGCCCTGCCCGATCCATCGCTTCCTCGTGGCGGACGGGCGTTTGTTCGCCGTGGACGATGAGAGCGCCCTGAGGATCTTCGAGGTCGGCCCATGAGCCCGGGTTTCCCCCTGTTCACCGCGGCCGCGCTCTTGGCCGCCGGTCTCCCCGGCGCGGCCGGCGGTCCGGCCGAAGTCCGCATCTGCTCGAGTCTGGCCGAGGCGGCCCCGGCGGCAACGGGCCCGGTGCTCCTCGTCTTCTTCTCGATCGAGTGCCCCGTCTGCTACGAGGAGCTGTTCGAGGCGCGATATCTCGTCGACCAGGGCCGCTGGCCCGTCGCCGTCGTCGGAGTGTCCATTGCCCTACGCGACGATCTGGAGGTCTTTCTCGATAAACATGCCTGGACGTCGCCGGTCGTCCTGGATCGGCGACGGGTCCTCTACCGCAAGTTCCATGTCGATGCCGTTCCCTTCAAGGTCCTGCTCCTGGGGACGGAGGCGGTCTACAGGGACGATCCCTATCTCGGACCCGAGGCCCGCCGGGAGGAGTTGATCCGATGCCTGACACGGCACTTCTCGCGCTGACCTGGCGCATCACCCGCCGCAAGATCGTCTCTTCGCCGCTGGCCCTCGCCGCCGGTCTGGCCTTGCCGGTGTTCGTGGTCTGGATCGGGCTCACCGATTCGTACGGGACCGCGGCCCGGTTCTTCTTCTTTCTTCTGCCGCATGTCTTTCTTATCGCCGCCCAGGACGCCGTGCGCACGGACATCGACACCGGCGCGCTCGAGAACGTCCTCTTTCTGGGAGGCCGCTTTCGCGGCTTCCTGGCCGCGAAAGGGATCGTTCTGGCCGCGGCCGCCGCGGGCTATGCCGCCGCGCTTTTCGGCGCCGATCTGCAAACGCGGACGGCTCGCAGCCGCATGCTAAAAGCCCTGCACGAGAACTGCGCGAGCATCGTCGTCACGCGCGGCGCCAGAGGCGTTGTGCGCTACTTTCAAGGGCCGCCGGGAAAGGAAGAACTGGGCAGCGAAGTCTTCTCCGCGCCGAAA
>JAPKZE010000075.1 GCA_026393955.1 Candidatus Aminicenantota bacterium | reverse complement strand
GGCCACGTTGGACGGGGGCAGGCTGGCGCTGAAGATGAACGGCCGGGCGAACATCTGGATCCAGTGGACGGCCTCCTTGGGGCCGGCGATGAAACCGCCGACCGAGGCCAGGGATTTGCTGAACGTGCCCATGACCAGGTCGACGTCTTTCGGACAGCCGAAGTGATGCCCGGTGCCCCGGCCGCCGCCGAGGACCCCCAGGGAATGGGCGTCGTCGACCATGAGCCGGGCGCCGTATTTCTTGCAGATGGGGATGATCTCGGGCAGCTTGGCGATATCACCGCCCATGCTGAAGACACCGTCGACGATGACGAGCTTCGCCGGCCCCGGCGGCAGGGATCTCATGACCTCTTCCATATCGGCCATGTCGTTGTGTTTGTAATAGCGGGTCTGGACGTTTTTCAAGACCTTGGCCATCCGGACGCCGTCGATGATGCTGGCGTGGACCTCCTGGTCGGTGATGACGAAGTCGTCGCGGTCCATGACGGCCGGGATGGTGCCGAGGTTGACCTGGAAACCGGTGCTGAAAACCAGGGCCGCCTCCTTGCCGACATACTTGGCCAGGCGCTCCTCGAGTTCGATATGGAGGTCGAGCGTCCCGTTGAGGAAGCGCGACCCGGTACAGCTCGTGCCGTACTTTCGGATGGCCTCGATGGCGGCTTCCTTGACTTTCGGGTGGTCGGTCAGCCCGACGTAGTTGTTCGAGCCGATCATGATGTACTTCTTGCCGTGGATGAAGACCTCGGTCCCTTCGGCGTGCTCGATGGGGATGAAATAGGGGAAGAGTCCCATGGCCTGGGCGGCGCGGGGCGTAGTGGGATAGCCGTATCTCAGGCCGCCCTGGGGGTCGTTGTAGAAAGCCTTGCATTTCTCGAAGAGGTCCATGATCACGTCCTTGCGGCAGGAATTCCGGCCCTCAGTATAAAATTCCCGGCCCGATTAGTCAATTTGGAGGCACCGGGAAAGCGTGATATCCAGGGAGATCGCTTGATGAAGATATTTCTCAGAAATCCCCCTCCGTGTATCTCCGGGGGATTTCTGGCCTCCGCTCGCTAACGCTCGCTCCGGGTAGGCCGGGTCAGGCAGGTCGGGCCGCCGGCGCCCTTGGCGGAGATCTCCGTCCCCTCGTAGGTCAGGACCTCGACCCCGGCCTTCTCCATGAGCCGGGCCGTCCGCGGATTCCCGGCCAGGGCCAGGCAGATCCCGGGCGCGAGGGCCAGGACGTTAGTGGCCATGGTCGCGTATTCTTCGTCCGGAACCTCGAGGAGCTCGAAGCCCATGTCCAGCAGGCGGTTGCGGAAGGGGACGGCCAGGAGCCGGGAATAAACGAGCAGCTTCTTCGCGTCGACGGGACTGAGCATGGACATCAGGTGGAGCACGTCGCCCGGGCCGTCCCAGTGGGGGAGGGGAACCTCGATGACCTCGCAGCCGTCCGCGGCGACGATGGTCCGGAACTGGCGGATGCCCGCGGCGTTGGTCCGGTAGCCGTGCCCGACGGCGGCGGTCTTGGCGTCGAGCCAGACGAGGTCGCCGCCTTCGAGGGTCCCCGGCTCGCGGATCTCGCCGGCGATGGGCCAGCCCGCCTCGAGGCAGAAATCCCGCACCGCGTCGGTCTCCCCCCGTCTCAGGGCCTTGCCCATCCGGCCGATGACGAGGCCTCGAGGCGCCTCGCAGGCGGCGTCACGGACATAGATCGAATCGAGCCCGGTCCGGCCGTCCTCCGGGAGGAACCGGACCTGCCCGGCGTACTTTCCCAGGATCCCGGCCAGGGCGTCATATTCGGCGCAGGCCTTCCCGAAGTCGGGCTCTTCCGTGTAGTTCAGCTCCCGCCACTGCCTCCGGATGGGCTCCCGGCCGAGCCAGGCCTCGCGGGGGTGCTTGAGAAGGAGCCGTACGATGGGTCCGATTTCGGGATGCATGATGGGGTCCATGGGCCTACCTCTCGGAGATAGTATCGCCGGAGGGGCCTCGAGTAAAGCCTTTCGTCACGGCGGGTCCTGGCCGCCCGGCCGATCAGGCCCGTGTGCGCTAGGGCCTCGGACGGCTCGCGAGGTGAGAAATCGACCCGCCGGCCGTCCCGGGCACGATCTTAAAATATTAATATTAAATGAGTTAAAATGATCTTGACGTTTTTTGTGGATTTTCCGGTCGAAATGCGGTAGAATTTTTCGGAAAATAGGAGGAAAAATGAAAGTATTCTCCAGACTGCTTCTCGTCGCTCTCCTGGCCGTCGGCCTGACCACGGGTCTTTCGGCCAACGGTCTCAACCTCAACGGGACCGGCGCGAAATCCGACGCCATGGGCGGTGCCTTCATCGGCCTGGCCAACGATTTCAGCGCGGCGTACTGGAATCCGGCCGGCCTGGCTCAGATGGCCAAGGCCAGCTTCTCCCTGTATGGCGCGGACATCATCCCCGCCGGGACGTATGCGCTCGAGCCCTACGGGATCAACGCCAAGTCGGTGCCTGCGAACTACCTCATCCCGGGCTTAGGCTTCTTCACGCCCCTGGGCAAGAAGTTCGTTGTCGGCGTCTACCTCTATGCCCCGTCCGGAGCCGGCTCGGAATGGGACGGCGAGGATCTGAAGGCCCTGACCAGCGGTCTTCCGTTCCTTTGGAAGAGCAAGCTGGGCATCTTCACCATCTCCCCCTCGGTCGCCTACAAGATCAGCGACAAATTCATGATCGGGGCAACGGTGGACATCAACTACGGCATGCTGAAGATGGACCAGCCGTTCGCGCTCGGCCAGTATTCCGAGGACCTGAAGGGCTGGGCCGCGAGCGGAACCCTCGGCCTGCTGGTCAAGCCGAGCGAGAAGTTCAGCTTCGGCCTGTCCTACAAGCTCCCCTTCACGGCCAAGCTCACAGGCGACGTCACGATCCCCGCCATGGCGGAAACCCCTTATCCGACCGTGGATACCGGGACAAGGGAAGCGACTTGGCCGATGTGGCTCGGCGGCGGCATCGCCTTCAAGCCCACCAACAAGCTGACCATCACGGCCGACGTCCAGTACACCAACTGGAAGAAGATGCAGACCATCCCCGTCACCTTCGCGAACGCGGGCTGGAACGGCCTGTTCGGTCCCGACGGACCGTACGACCAGGCCTACGAGCTGCTCTGGAAGGACACGTTCCAGTACCGTTTCGGCGCGGAATACCGGCTCTCCGAGAGCTTCGCCCTGCGGGCCGGCTACTACCTCGATGAGAACCCCGGTCCCGTCGAAACCCAGAACATCCTGCTGCCCGAGTTCAAGTACAACTGGATCACCGCGGGCTTCGGCTACCAGTCGAAAAAGATCGTCGTCGACGCGGCCCTCCAGTACGGCATGGGCGGCGACATCGCCGTCCCCCTCGAGCCCGGGATGGCGATGCCCGGTCTCCTCGGCATGAGATTGTGGGTGCCGAGCCTCAACTTCACCTACAAGTTCTAAGCGCTCGCTTCTCCCGCCCGGGCCCTTCCCAAAGGGAAGGGCCCGGGCGTCCTCTTTCCCCTCGAAAATTGACCCTCTCCGCGCCTTTGTGATATAAGCCCTCTTGGCATCGGACACCCGATCCCATGAGGACATCGATCGTTCCCGCTCCCCGTCGATATCCCCCGGTCTGCCTTCATTCTTCGCCGCGCGTCAAATCTCTCCGTTAAGGAAGGTGTGAATATGGACGAGTCCACAAAGATCCCCCCGACCGCCGAGCCGAGCTGGAGCCGGCGGAAGTTCCTGGGCGCGGCCTCGACCGCCGCGGCCGGGCTCATGGTCGTCCCCCGCCACGTCGTCGGACAGACCCCGAAGAAGAAGGCCCCGAGCGACACGCTCAACATCGCCTGCGTCGGCGTCGGCGGCATGGGTTACTCCGACGTTCGCGGCTGCCGCACCGAGAATGTCGTCGCCCTCTGCGACGTCGACGACGAACAGATGGCCAAGCTCCTCCGCTCCGACGAACTCGAGCCGAAGGAGAAGGCCATGTACGACAAGGCGGCCAAATACCGCGACTTCCGGCGCATGCTCGAAAAGGAAAAAGGCATCGACGCCGTGACCGTCACGGTGCCCGATCACAACCACGCCGTCATCGCCATGGCCGCCATCAAGCTGGGCAAGCACGTCTACGTCCAGAAGCCGCTGACCCACACGATCAAGGAAGCCCGGGCCCTGGCCGAGGCCGTCAAGGGCACCAAGCTCGCGACCCAGATGGGCAATCAGGGCCACGCCGGCGAAGGCGCCCGCCTCGTCTGCGAGTGGATCTGGAGCGGCGCCATCGGCAACGTCACCGAGGTCCACTGCTGGACGAACCGGCCCATCTGGCCCCAGGGCGGGATCGAC
>JAPKZE010000253.1 GCA_026393955.1 Candidatus Aminicenantota bacterium | reverse complement strand
CATGTCCTTGCGGCCGGGCATGACCGGCTGGATGAGCTGTTTGTGGAGGAAGCGGTGGATCAGGGACGTGATCGTGCCGAAGAGGCGGAGGCCCTCCTTGGACGTCCGGGCGTTGTGGCCGATGGGGACGGAGATGACCTCGCGCGGGGCGTCGACCTGAACGCTCATGACGTCCCGGATGAACTCCGACTTGACCCAGTTGTCGAATTGCCCGTAGATCCAGGTGATCGGCAAGTCGAGGTAGCGCATGTCCTCCCGGGCTTGTTCCAGCGTGGCCACGGAATTGACGACGCCGTCGGCGACGTACGTGTCCACGTTGACCAGATTGCCCAGGACCGGCATGACGCCGAGCTTGATCCCCAGCTGGTAGGCTTCGAGGAAATCGAGGCCGCAGTTGATCCGGACCATGAGGTCCCGGAACTCCGGGGTCCCCATGCAGGCGATCCAATAGTCGACCCGGCGCCTCTGGGCCTCGTCGCGCAGGACGATCCGGGCCTCGAGCGCCGAGAACGAGAACGTCAGCAGGATGATGGAGGAGGCCCGCACGGCCGGATTGGTCTGAAGCCAATCGAGGACGGCGACGATATCGTCGGCGCCCTGGCTGAAATTCGTGTTGAGCATCTCGTAGGGCGGGTCGGCGGCTTCGCGATCGTTGTGGCTCTCGCCCTTCTTGCGGATCCCGTCGTAGCGGACGACGGCCAGGGGCTTGCCCAGGAGGCGGAAGTTCTCGCAGAGGGTCAGGGCCAGGCCGAAGAGGGTCTCTTTGGTCTTGCCGAAAGCCGGCGGAACGATGACGACGGGGACGGCCTTGCCGTCCAGAGGCAGGGCCGTGTTCAGCAGGCCGACGATCTCCTCGCCGCGGCGGTTCTCGAGCCGGATGACGTGGGGCGCCATGAGGGACGACCGGACGAACTCGGACGGCACGTGGATCGGGCCGCGGAGGGCCCGGCTCTCGGCCGTCTCCTCGCTGCGCCGGGCGAAATCGGGGTCGGGGGCATGGACCGACTGGATTCCCGCTCGGCCCGGGCCACGTGGCGGACCTCCCCGGTCTCCTGCCAGAGGACCTTCTCGCCGTCGAGGATGGACAGCGACTCGAGCGGCGTCCCTTTGAGCAGAGCCGGGGCCTCCCCGTTGGCGACGAAGCTCATGCCGTTCGGGCTGATATCGGTGATCCGGCCCCGGATCCTGCGGTCGAACGGCGGCGGCAGCGGGATCTCGACCTTCAGATCGCCGGCCGGCGCGATCCGGCGCTCGGCCCGCTTCTCCGAATAGAACATGACCCGCGGGTAGAGGCAGACGAGGCTCCGGCCGTCCGGGGAGATGCGCGAGATCATGGTCTCGAAGTTGTAGGTCGCATAGCCGATCTGGTAGGAGACGAAGAGCAGGTCCGAGGTCTTGAACTTGACGTCGAGCTTCTCGCCGGAGAGCACGCAGACCGAGGGCGGCCGGATCTCGGCGAACGACAGCATCTCGGGATTGCCCGACCGGGCCGGGACCGCGGCCACCTCGACCTTGCGGGCCAGGCCTTCGCGCATGAGGGATTCGATCTTGACCGAATCGGCGAACAGGACCATCTCGTCGGTCCGCAGGAACGGGTAGCGCAGCTTGAGCTCGTCGAGGTCGCGGATGGCGACGTAGTCCGACATGAACTGGAGGAGCGACAGGCGGCTGGCGTCGTCGAGGGACAGGAACTCGACGGCCACGCCGCCCTGGTCGGCGTCCTGCCGGACGACGCGGCCGTTGAGCGTGTACCGCCGTCCGTCGGGGAGGGCGATGTTCAGGGGGACGTCGGATCCCTCGGGGGAGGTCGAGAGGGTCTTGAGGAACATGCCGTTCTCGCTGAGGTTGACGAGCTTGGCCTCCCCGAGCAGGCCGGTCTCGATTTGGACGTCCTTGGACCCGTCCAGGGTGACGCGCATGGAGGAGCGCTTCTCGCGCGAGCGCTGGGCGATGAGGAAGCTGATCTTGCGGCGGATGGCGGCCGGGTCGGACGGCTTGGCCAGGCAGCAGTCGATGCGGCCGTAGCTGGCGAGATCGATGGTCGTCCCGTTCGAGGCGACCTCCGTCAGCAGGATCTTGATGATGGCGTCGGCGTTCTTGAAGATCTCGTTGAGGAACCGCAGCAGCTCCGTGCCCTTCATCCGGGGCAGGTCCTCGTTGACGACGAGCACGTTGACCTCGGGCAGGGCCTTGATCAGGTGGATGGCTTCGACGCCGCTGGTCGTCGTGTAGACCGTGTAGATGTCCCGGAGGGCCCGCTGGAGCTTTTCGAGGTAGGGCAGGTCGTCGTCGACGACGAGGACAACGGGTTGAGCCCCCGCCTTGGGCTTTTCCATCTGCTCACGGGCCATTTAGGGTCCGGCCTCCCGGGATCGGATTTCATACCGGAGTCGGGTGAAGGGCGCTGGCGTTGGAGGATGGGCCCGGCCGTTAGGAACGAGCGGACAGCACCAAGACTTGTACCAGCCCATGGTAATCCACACAAAATCTAGTATATAAGCCTTGGGCTGTCAAGGATTACTTGGCTTGGGTCCCCCGTGCCATCTCGGCCGCCGCCCGGGCGTAGAGACCGATGTCGATGCCCGCGCACACCAGCGTGTAGCCGTCCTCGACCGCTTTGACCGCGGCGGGAAGGGCCGCGGCGAAGATGCCGACCGGGACCTTCCGGCCGGCGCAGGCGGAGGCGACCACCCGGATGGCCTCGCGGACGTCCGCGTCCTGGATCCGGCCGGGCTTGCCCAGGCTGGCCGAGAGGTCGTACGGGCCGATGAACACCGCATCCAGGCCCGGGACGCCGAGAATGGCGTCGATGGCCCGGACGCCGTCGATGTGCTCGACCTGGGCCACGACGACCGTCTCGGCGTTGGCCGTCTCGACGTTCTCCTGGAAGCGGGCCCCGTAGCGGTTGGCCCGGCTGAAGCCCACGCTGCGGCCGCCTTCGGGCGGATACTTGGCCCAATGGACGGTCCGGGCGGCTTCGTCGGCGCTGTTGATATGGGGGACGATGAGGCCGGCGGCGCCCGTGTCCAGGGCCTTCTTGACCCACATCTCCCGGTTTTCGGGGATGCGCACGAGGCAGGCGCACGGCTCGCGGACGGCCTGGACCATCCGCAGGACGTCCCCCGCGTCGAGCGCTCCGTGCTCCATGTCGAGGAAGAGCCAATCGAAGCCGGCGTCCGCGGCGATCTCGGCCAGCTCCGGGGAGGGCAGGCTGAGAAGGGTCCCGATGAGCCGGTCGCCCCCGAGGAGCCGCCGGCGGAAGCCGGCGCTCATCGCTGGAAGCTTTCGCCGATGAACTTCAGGCCGTCGCGGACCCGGAACTCGGGGGGGATCTTGCGCCCGGCGAGAGCGGCGGCGAGCGCCAGGATCGGGGACTTCGAGCGGTTCATGGACGGCTCCTTTCGCGGCGGCTTTGGGCGAATATAATGGGGGACGGGGGCCCGGGTCAAGCCGGGCTCTTCTTCCTGAAGCTCAGCGAGATCCCGCCGCTCGCGGCGTTCTCGACGGCCGTCTCCATGAACCCGAGGCCGCGGACGTATTCCAGAAAATCGCGGATGCCCTTCATGTAGCCGAGGCTGGTCACGCCGTGGACGGCGAAACAGCCGCCTGTCGCGAGCTTGGGCAGGAGGGCCTGGAAGTAGTTCAGGGTCCAGTTCTTGTCGGCGTCGAGGAAGATGAAGTCGAACGGCCCTTCGAGCTCCCCGATGAGCTTCCGGGCGTCGCCGAGGCGGGCGTCGATGAGGCTGTCGAGCCCCGAGGCTTTGAAATTGCGGACCGCGGCCAGATGGCGGAACTCCTCGATCTCGACGGTGACGAGGGAGCCCCCGGTCTTGCTCAGGGCCCAGGCTTCCCAGATGCCCGAATGTCCGGTCGACGTCCCGAGCTCGAGGACGCGGCTGTAGCCCTTCTTGACGATGAGGTCGTAGAGGAACCGGCCGTCGGACGCGGTGATGTTCTCCTCGCGCCACTGGTCCTTCTGGGCGTCGAGGAACTGGCGGACCCGTTCGTCGAGGGTTTGGGGAGCGGGCGCCGCCTGCGCGAGGGCGAAAGGAGGGAGGATCGCGCCGAACAGAAGGAGGAGGACGGCGGTGATTTTCATCCCGGGCTGCCTGAGAGCATGATAGGGGAGCCCCCGGGGGTTGTCAAACGAGGGAAAAAAACGGGGACACGTACCCGAGGTACGTGTCCCCCGGAATTACTTCTTGACCTCCGGGCCTTTCGCCATGGCGTCCTTGATCTGCTTGACCAGGTTCTCGTATTGCTGGGTCGGGAAGCCTTCGTACTTCACGGCCATGGGCTTGACCAGCTCGACGGCTTTTTCCGCGGCCTTGAGGGCCTCGTCGTACATCTTCAGCTTGAACAGGACCTGGCCCAGGGTGAAGTTGTTATAGTAGTCGGACGTGAGCTCGACGGAGCGCCGGGCCGCTTCGAGGGCGCTGTCGAGGTTCGTCCCCTGCCGGTTCCAGAAAGAGGCGTAGGTCGAGAGGGCCATCTGTTCGCCCCAGTTCTTCTTGGCATACTCCGGTCCGTAGATGGCCAGGGCCTTGTCGGGCTTTTTGACTTTGACGTAGATGCCGGCGATCTGGCCGA
>JAPKZE010000502.1 GCA_026393955.1 Candidatus Aminicenantota bacterium | reverse complement strand
GCGGTCAAGCAGGTCGAAGGCATGCGGCGCCTCCTCTGGAACAAATCTGGCAGGCTCTTCTCGCACATCTGGGACGACGGCAAGAAGGCCTTCGAACGGGAGGCTTTCTGGGGCGTCGGTAACGGTTGGGCGGCGGCCGGAATGACCCGTGTCCTGCGGGCGCTGCCCGAAAGCATGAAAGCCGAGCGGAATCGGCTCGTCGGCTACATCCGCGAGGTCCTCGACGGCTGTCTCGAACACCGGCGCCCCGACGGCCTCTTCCACGACGTCGTCGACAGGGCGGACACGTTCGTCGAGACGAACCTCTCCCAGATCCTGTCCTACACGATCTTCAGGGGTGTCAAGGGCGGCTGGGTCCCGAAGTCCTACCTCAAGGACGCCGAGGTCATGCGGAAGGCCGCCCGGAGCAAGGTCGACCACCTCGGCTATGTCCGTGACGTCTGCGGCTCGCCGACCTTCGAGAAACCGGGCACGGCCACCGAGGGGCAGGCCTTCTTCATCCTGATGGAGGCGGCGGCCCGGGACCTCGAGGCCTGAGGCTCAGCGTTTTTTCGTGAGCTCGGCGCAGAGGATACCGCGCGGGTTGAAACACTTGTTGCAGGAGCTGCACTCGGACTTCGCCGCGAGGCCTGCGCGGAAATGCTTGACGAGGAAGGGCTCGCGGATCAGCGGACGGCTGAGGGAAACGAGATCGGCCCCGCCTTCCCGGACGATCCTTTCGGCCACGGCCAGGGTGCGGATGCCGCCGAGGGCGAAGACGGGAACGTGGACTGCGGCCTTGACCGCCGAGGCGTTGGCCGCGAAATAGCCCTCCTCGTCTTCGTCCCGCAAACCGGCCCAGACCGAACCGCGGCCGGCCTCGGCCATTCCTCCGCTCACCTCGATCCCATCGATGCCCTCGGCCTCGATCATTCGGGCGACGCGGACGGCGTCCTCGATGACGAGTCCGCCCTCCAGGAAGTCCGTCGAGTTGAGCTTGACGATGACCGGAAAGTCGCGGCCGCAGGCGGATTTGACGCCGCGGAGGACTTCGACGAGGACGCGCGCCCTGTTTTCGACCGGCCCCCCCCACTCATCCTGGCGGCGGTTCGTGTGGGGGGAGAGGAAGCTCGATAAAATGTAACCGTGGGCGGCGTGGAGCTGGACGCCATCGAACCCGGCCCGTTTGGCCCGGGCCCCGGCCGATACGAAGTCGGCGATGAGGATCCGGATCTCATCGGCCGATAGCTCGCGCGGCATGACCTTGGACACGGGGTCGTAGACGGCGGAAGGGGAGACGGGAACGCAACCGCAGAGTTTTTCCTTCGTTTGCCGTCCGGCGTGGGCGATCTGAAGGAAGACACGGGATGGGAAACGATGAACGATCTCCGGGATGCGCGCGAGGCCTTCGACGAAGCGGTCATCGAAAACGGCCATCTGACGCGGGCTGGCCTTGCCCGAGGGCTGGACGTGGGCGTGGCCGGTGATGATGAGCCCAACCTCGCCTTCAGCCAGCCGGGAATAAAGCTCGATGTGGGCGTCGGTGAC
>JAPKZE010000328.1 GCA_026393955.1 Candidatus Aminicenantota bacterium | reverse complement strand
TGGGCCTGACCCAGCAGCTCCCGCTCGACGACCGCTACACCTACACCAAGGACTACCTTGAAGCGCAGCTCTCGGTGCTCATGGCCGGCCGCGTCGCCGAGATGGTGTTCCTCAACAAGACGACCACCGGCGCGGCCAATGACTTCGAGAAGGCGACCGAGATCGCCCGCAAGATGGTCTGCCAGTGGGGCATGTCGGACCTCGGCCCGCTGACCTTCGGCGAGCGCGACGACCTCATCTTCCTCGGCCGCGACCTGGCCGTGAACAAGAACTATAGCGAGAAGACCTCCGAGCACATCGACGAGGAGGTCAAGAAGATCGTCATGACCAGCCTGCGCCGGACCCAGGACCTGATCGAAGCCAACAAGGACAAGCTGGTCAGGATCGCCGAGCTCCTTCTCGAGAGGGAAGCCCTCAGCTCCGACGAGATCAACGCCGTCATCGACGGCAAGAAGGCGGCGCCGGCTCCCGCCGCGCCGGCGCCTGCCGCCCCGGCCGGAGAGGCCTCAACGGAGAACTGAGACAGGATCGGGCGAGAACCATGAGCAGAGAAACGCGCACCCTGGAGATCAGGGGGCGGCGTTTCATCCTGGGCCCGCGCGCCTGGCTCATGGGCATCGTCAACGTCACCCCCGATTCGTTCTCCGACGGCGGGCGCTATTTCGACGCCGCGAAGGCCGTCGAGCGCGGCCTCGAGCTCGTCGCGGACGGCGCGGACATCGTCGACGTCGGCGGGGAGAGCACCCGCCCCGGCTCCCGGCCCGTGCCCGCGGCCGAGGAGATCGGCCGGATCCTCCCGGTCATCGAAGGCCTGCGCAAACAGACGCGGGCCCTCCTCTCCGTCGACTCGACCAAGGCCGCCGTGGCCCAAGCCGCCCTCGACGCCGGGGCCGACATCGTCAACGACACCAGCGCCTTCCGCTTCGACCCGGCCATGCCCGGCGTCGTCGCCCGCACGGGCGCCGGCGTCGTCCTGATGCACATGCAGGGGACGCCGCTCACGATGCAGAACGCCCCTCACTACGACGACCTCCTCGGCGAGATCCGCGCGTTCCTCTCCGACCGCATCCGCGTCGCCGAGGCCGCCGGCATCCCGCCGGAGCGCATCATCGTCGATCCCGGTCTCGGCTTCGGCAAGACCGTCGAGAACAACCTCGAGCTCCTCCGCCGCCAGGATGCCTTTAACGCCCTCGGCCGCCCGCTGCTTCTCGGCTTCTCGCGCAAGGCCTTCCTGGGCGCCATCCTCGACCTGCCGCCCGACGAGAGGCTCGAGGGCACGATCGCGGCGGCCGTCCTGTCGGCCGAGCGCGGCGCCCACATCCTCAGGGTCCACGACGTCGGGCCCGTGGCCCGGGCCGTTCGCGCGGCCGAAGCGATCCTGGGGACCGCCGGCGCCGCCGCAGGCGATCCCGAAGCCAACGCCGCGCCCGGGAAGGACGGCCATGTTCGCTGAGGCCTGGACCATTCTCCGCCATCTGACGCTCCTCGACGTCTTCGACATCCTGCTCATCGCCGTCATGCTCTATTACATCCTCCTGCTCATCCGCGACACCAAGGCCTATCAGGCCGCGGTGGGGCTGGCGCTCATCGGCGCCCTCTATCTGCTGACGGTCTGGGGCCGCCTCAGCGTCTCCAACCGCATCATCCGGTCCTTCGTCAACTATTTGATCATCGCCATCATCGTCCTGTTCCAGGCCGAGATCCGGAGGTTCCTGGCCGAGATCGGCTCGCGGACTTTCCGCAAGCCCTTCACCCTCC
>JAPKZE010000501.1 GCA_026393955.1 Candidatus Aminicenantota bacterium | reverse complement strand
TGTGCCTTTTGTATCGGGATCCGTTTATTTAGCCCGGCGGGCGCCCTGGTAGATTTTCTGCCAGTAGGCGTCTTTGAGCCGGTCGATCCGGACCGTGGGCGTCTCGTGGACCGTGGCGTTGATGAAATACTCGGCGTCGATCATCATGCCGACGTGACCGATCTTGTTCTTGGCGCTGCCGAAGAAGACTAAATCCCCGGCCGCCTCGTTCCCCGCGGCAACCTCGACGAGCCCGCTGCCTTCGAACTGGATGTCCGCGTCCCGGAGGATGGGGATGCCGCTCATTTTGTAGATGAGCTGAACAAAGCCCGAGCAGTCCAGGCCGAGGGGGGACGTCCCGCCCCAGAAATAGGGAAGTCCTAGGAAGCGCTTGGACAGGGCGACCATGCCCTCGGGCGACGTCCGCGGCCAGACCATGGGCGCCTCGCGGACCTCCCCGTCGCCCCGCTGGATCCAAACTCTCGTGTTGCAGGGAAGGTTGACCTCGAGCCAGCGCCCGTCGCGTTCGGCGACGACTTCCAGGACCGCGCTGATCGGGGCGACCTTGACCGGCTTGTGCTTGGTGACGTCCGGCTCGCGGTAGGTGTTGGCCAGGAGGGCGCCGACGACGAGGATTTTTCCGGAGGAGGCGTATGGCTTGTCGCCCGGCTTGAGGAACCGCAGGGCCGAAGAGATGACCCAGCCCTTGTAGGTATCAGGCGTCTCGACTTGGTACCAGTCTTCTCCGTCCGCGTTCCTCTCCTTCTTGAGGATCCGGACGTTGTCGCCGAGCAGGGCTTGGCTGACGACGTCGGTCGAAGCCGTGCCGCGGCTGTGCATGTTCTCGACGGCGTTGGTCACGACAGCCGCGGCCGGACTGGCGGGCTTCTGGACCGCCGGGAAGGCCAGGCCGGCAAGAACGACGATCAGGACGATGACGGTCGGCGTTTTCATTATTTTCAGACCTCCTTGCGAGTCCTTATCATACCAAAATCTGCCCGGCATAATAAACCGAAAATGCCACATTTTCCGTTTATCGTCGATTTCGGGTTATAATGCCGGCGAGAGGTGACGCCATGAAACGGAAGGAATTCCTGAGGCTGGCCGGAGCCGCCGCGACGGGCTCTCTCTTTGCCCCCGGCCCGGCCGTCCGCGACGCCTGGGCGGGCGCGGCGGGGAAGACGCGGGTCACGGTCAAGCTCTTTGAGCTCAAGCTCCGGCAGGCCTGGGGCCTGTCCCGGGGGACCTGGACGACGCGGCGCAACTGCTACGTTCGTATCGAGCGCGACGGCGTCGTTGGGCTCGGCGAGGCGGCCCCGATCGCCCGCTACAACGAGACTGCGGAGAGCGCCGCGGCTTTCATCGACAAGGCCGGCCCCGTTCTTGAGAAAGACTTGGGGGACTACGCCGTCCGCTTTGGCGAGGTTGATGCCGCCGGTCCGGGAGAGCATGCGGCCAAGGCCGCCCTGGACATGGCCGTCCTGGATTGGGTCGGCCGGCGGCTCAAGGTCCCGCTCTGGAGGCTCCTCGGCCTCGGCCGGGAGAAGACCGTGACGACAACCTACTCCATCGGCATCGATGAAGTGCCGGTCATGCAGCAGAAGGTCCGGGACGCGGGGGATTTCGGCGTCTACAAGATCAAGGTCGGCACCTCCGATGACCGGAAGATCATTGAGGGCATCCGGGCCGTCACTTCCAAGCCTCTGCGGACCGACGCCAACGAGGGCTGGAAGACGAAGGAAGAGGCTCTGGAGATGATCAACTGGATGGCCGGCCTGGGCGTCGAGCTCATCGAACAGCCCCGGCCCGCCTCCCGCCTCGAGGATTACGCCTGGCTCAAGGACAGGGTCAAGATCCCCGTCTTCGCCGACGAGAGCCTCATCCTTCCGTCGGACCTGCCGCGGATCGCGCCCTACTTCCACGGCGT
>JAPKZE010000200.1 GCA_026393955.1 Candidatus Aminicenantota bacterium | reverse complement strand
GCTTGGCCTAAGATAGGGGGCGAGGAGGCGCCCCATGAACACGAAAAAGATCCCGGCGACGGCGATCCTGGCGGCGTTGGCTCTCCTGACGGCGGCCGCCGCCGGCCAGGCCGCGGCCCAGACGAAAGCCCCGACCACCCGCGAGATGGCCCTGCTCTGCTGGCAGGAGTTCGGCGAGCTCGTCCCGGCCAAGATCGCCACCGTCCGCGTCCCGTTCGGCTCGCTCGAGCCGCACGGCGTCATCCCCAACGGCACCGACAGCCTCGCGCCCGCGGCCATGGCCCGCGACATCGCCGCCCGCGTCGACGGCCTGATCGCGCCGGTCCTGAACTACGGCATGACCGACGCTATGAAGGCCTATCCCGGCGCCGTCTCCATCCCGGCCGAGGCCTACGGGCCGTTCGCCGAGGCCGTCCTCGACAATCTGGCCGCGAACGGCTTCAGGAACCTCATCGTCCTCAACGGCCACGGCGGCAACGCCGCCGCGCTCAACGCGGCCGCGACCCGGGTGGCCAACGCCCGCCGGGTCCGCGTCCTCGTCGTCAACTGGTGGACGCTGGCCGACGACATCACCAGGTCCGTGTTCAAGCAGAACGGCGGCCACGCCGGGAACAACGAGACGGCCTACATCCAGGCCTTCCTGCCGGAGCACATCCATCCCGAGCGCTACAAGCCCGAGATGGCCACGCCCATCCCGCCGGCCGGGGCCTACACCGCGGTGCCGGTGCCGTCGACCATCCTGCTGTACGAGAAGGGCCAGGGCTATCCGACGTTCGACGCCGCGCAGGCGAAGGATTATTTCCGCAAGGTCAACGACCGCGTCGCCGAGCTCGTCCTCGACACCATCGCCAAGTGGGACCTGGCCGGCGTGTACAAATAGCTGCGAAACTCCTCTGAGAAAGGGCCCGGCTCCCGGACGTCTCTCTCATTGACAAGAGGCGTTCGCTAAGTGTACACTTTTAGTGTACACTCTGAAGCGGAGGCCTCGATGAAAGCATCCATTCTCGATCTGAGAAGGAAGATGGGAGACGTGCTGAAGGCCCTTCAGAGGAACGAAGAAGTCACCCTCCTCCGCCGCGGCAAGACCATCGCGGTCATCCGCCCGACCGGACGGAGAAACGGGAAAGAACGCGTGGCCGATCATCCGGCCTTCGGCATGTGGGCGAACCGCATCGACTTCGCGGATGTGGGGGCGGCCATGGACAGGCTCCGGAAGGGGCGGACCGATGCTCTTTGACACCGACGTGCTCATCTGGGTTCTCCGGGGAAACCGGAAAGCAGCCGCTTGTATCGAAGAGAACGAAGACCGTTCGATCGCCGTCGTTTCCCTCATGGAGCTTTTCCAAGGGGCCCGCGACAGGCCGGAGATCCGGCTGATCAAGGATTTCCTCGGGGACTTCGGATTCCGGACGGTCCCGCTGACGGAAAACATCGGCCATCGGGCTGTCATCTATATGGAACAGCAGGCGTTACGGTCGGGGCTGAGAATGGCGGACGCTCTGATCGCCGCGACGGCCGTGGAGAACAATCTGGGCCTTCTATCGGGCGATTCACGGCACTTTCGGGCACTTCCCGGCCTCGATCTCCAGGCTTTCAAACCCTGAAGGGGACCCTCAGGCGGCCCGGAGCAGGAAGACCCGGAGGTCCATGACGTTGGTGCCGGTCGGACCGGTCATGATCAGGTTCCCGGTCTGCTTGAAGAAGCCGTAGGAATCGTTGTCGTCGAGGTACTCGGCCGGGTTCAGCCCGAGGGCCCGGGCCGTCTTGACGGTCCGGACGTCGGCCCAGGCGCCGGCCGCGTCGGTCGGCCCGTCGATGCCGTCCGTCCCCAGGCTGAGGATGAGCCAGTCGAGCCCCTCGGCGCCGGCCTTCTCCATCTCGACGAGCGCGGCCAGCACGAACTCCGTGTTGCGCCCGCCCCTCCCCCGTCCCTTGACCGTGACCGTCAGCTCGCCGCCGGCCAGGAGACAGAGCGGGCGGGGCAGCTGCGGCGCGGAGCAGGCCAGCTCGGCCAGGAAGGCGGCGTAGCCCCCGGCCGTCCGCCGGGCCTCGCCGCCGTCGGACGAGGACAGGAAGATAGGCTCGAAGCCGCGCTTCTCGGCTTCGTGCTTGGCGGCCCGGAGGGCCGTCATGTTGTCGCCGACGATGAAGGTCGAGACGCGCCCGAAGACGGGATCCCCTTGCTTGAGGGTCTCCGGCACCCGGCCGCGCTGGCCGTCCTCGATGCGGGCCCGGACGAGGGCCGAGACCGAATCCCAGAGCCCGTAGCACTCGAGGATGGCCCGGGCCTCGGCGTAGCTCGAGGCGTCCCAGTAGGTCGGGCCCGAGGCGATAGTGCCGAGATCGTTGGCGACGACGTCGGAGATGACGAGCGTGACCGTCGTCGCCGGGTCGGCCGCCCGGGCCAGCTGCCCGCCCTTGATCCCCGACAGGTGCTTGCGGACGACGTTGAGCTCCTGGATGGTCGCCCCGGCCCGGAGGAGGTCCTCGGTGAGCCGGCGCTTCTTGTCGAGCGTGAGACCCTCGGCCGGAAGGGCCAGGACGGACGAGCCGCCGCCGGAAATACAGACGAACATGAGGTCCTTCTCCCCGGCTTCGGTCGCGATCCCGAGGACGCGGCGGGCCGCCTCGACGCTCCGGACGTCGGGGATGGGATGGCTGGCCTCGAGGTACTCGAGCCGGGAGGATCCCTTGACGACGGGCCAGGGCACGACCACGAGCCCGGAGGTCAGCCGCTCGTCGAGGATCTCCGCCAGCGCCTCGCCCATGGCCGCCGCGGCCTTGCCGAAGGAGACGACGAAGACGCGCCCGTAGGCGGCCAGGTCGAACGCCCGGCCCCCGATCCGAACGATGTCGCCCTGCCGCTCGACGCTCTCCCGGACGAGACGCCAGGGATCGACGGCCGCAAGGGCGGCCTGCCAGATCGCCTCGGCGTCGGCCGGGAACCCGCCTCGGCCCTTCGCGGGATCGATCATGGGACCATGATAGCCCAAACCGATGCCGCACCGCCAGCGCCCGCAAAACGGGGACATGGCTTTTTCGGGATTGACATGTCGCCGGGGCTTCCCTACGATGAGGCCGTATCACAACGCAGCCCACACGGGAGGACAAAGATGGATCCTGAGCAAGGGACGATAGACCGCCGCGAATTCCTGGCGAAGCTGGCCGCTATCGCGGGGGGGACGGCCGCGGCGGCCGTTCTCGTCCGCGCCTCGGAGGGCGGCGACGCCGGAAGCCAGCTCGTGCCGGCCGACGACCCGCGTCTCGAGACGGGGACCATCACGTATCCGATCGAGGGCGGCGGCATGAAGGCCTACTCGGCCCGGCCGAAGGGCGCCCAGAAGCTGGCCGGCGTCATCGTCATCCACGAGAACCGGGGCTTGAATCCCCACACCGAGGACGTCGCCAGGCGCGTCGCGCTGGAGGGCTTCCACGCCATCGCTCCCGACGCCCTGTCGCCGCTCGGCGGAACCCCGGTGAACCCGGACGAAGCCAGGCCGCTTTTCCAGAAGCTCGACCGCGAGGCCAACATCAGGAACTTCGTCGCCGCCGTCGCCTACCTCAAGACGGGACCGCAGGCGAC
>JAPKZE010000018.1 GCA_026393955.1 Candidatus Aminicenantota bacterium | reverse complement strand
AGTCGTTTGGCCTGATACTCGTGGATGCGCATGCGGGCCTAACGATAGCCTTTTTTTTGGCCTTCGTAAAGAAAAGGCCGGAGGCGGGCGATCCGCCTCCGGCCGGATGAACGTTGACGACGGGACCGGTCTTAGAGCTTGGTCTCCTCGACGGTCTTCTGGACGACGCCGACCGTCTTCTGGAGCATGGCCTTCTCTTCGTCGGTGAGCTTGATCTCGTAGATCTTCTCCATGCCCTTGGCGCTGACCATGACGGGCACGCCGATGAACAGGCCCTTGACGCCGTACTCGCCTTCGCACAGGGCCGCGCAGGGGAGGATGCGGCGCTTGTCCTTGAGGTAGGACTCGGCGATGACGATGGCGCTCCAGGCCGGGCTGAAGAAGGCCGAGCCTTTGCCGAAGAGCTTGACGATCTCGGTGCCGGCTTCGCGGGTGCGGGTGGCCAGCTTGTCGATCTGTTCCTTGGTGGCGAGATCGGTCAGGGGCACGCCGCCGACCGTGGTCAGCCGGGGCAGGGGCACCATGTCCGGGCCGTGGCCGCCGAGGACCGTGCCGGCGACGTCGCTGACCGACACGCCGAGCTCCATGGCGACGAAAGCGCGCCAGCGGGCGGTGTCCAGGGTGCCGGCCATGCCGATGACCTGGTTCTTGGGGAAGCCCGTCAGCTTGTAGAACGCGTAGACCATGGCGTCGAGGGGGTTGGTGACGATGATGCAGAGCGCCTTGGGGGCGTGCTGCTTGACGCCCGCGGCCACCTTGGTGATGATGTCCAGGTTGACGGCCAGGAGGTCCTCGCGGGTCATGCCGGCCTGGCGGGGCCGGCCGGCTGTGATGATGACGACGTCGGCGCCGGCGATGTCCTTGTAGTCGGACGTGCCGGTGATGGCGGCGTCGTAGTTGCCGTGGGGGGCCATCTCCATGAGGTCGAGGGCCTTGCCCTTGGCTGGATTCTCGAGCTCGGGGATGTCGAGGATGACGATGTCACCGAGCTCCTTCTGGGCCGCGAGCATGGCCAGGATCTGGCCGATCTGCCCGCCGCCGATGAGTGCGATCTTCTTGCGCATGCCGTTCTCTCCTTTTGGATATGATGCCTGGCTCAGCCCTTGACGCAGGCCTCCCAGGTCTCTTTGAGCTTGGGGTTGCGGACCCAGTCCATGACGTAATCGGTGAAGTCCTGGCCCGTGGCGCCGTTCGACCGGCCCGTGACGACCATCTTCTTCTCGTACTGGCCGGCCATGTCGACGGCCATGTCGAGATCCCGGCCGAGGTCGACGGCGCCGATGTGGCCGAGGAGCATGGCCGCGGCCCGGATCATGCTGCTGGGATCGGCATACGCGGCCCGGCCTTCGGCGACCATGCGCGGCGCAGAGCCGTGGATGGCCTCGAACATGGCGTACCGCTTGCCGATGTTGGCGCTGCCGGCCGTGCCGACGCCGCCCTGGAACTCGGCCGCCTCGTCGGTCAGGATGTCGCCGTAGAGGTTCGGCAGGACCATGACCTGGAAATCGCGGCGGCGCTTCTCGTCGACGAGCTTGGCCGTCATGATGTCGATGTACCAGTCGTCGGCGGTGATGCCGGGATAGTCCTTGGCGCCGCGGTAGAAATTCTCAAGGAAGCGGCCGTCGGTCGCCTTGACGACGTTGGCCTTGGTGACGCAAGTGACGCGCGTGCGTCCGTTCTTCCTGGCGTCCTCGAAGGCCAGCCGGCAGATGCGCTCGGCGCCGGGGCCGGTGATGAGCTTGAAGTCGATGGAGATGTCCGCGTCGACGTCGAGGCCCTGGGGGCCGAGGGCGTAGAGGTCCTCGGTGTTCTCGCGGAAGAACTTCCAGTCGATGCCCTGCCGGGGGATGCGGACGGGCCGGACGTTGGCGAAGAGGTCCAGCTCCTTGCGGATGGCCACGTTGCAGCTCTCGATATTCGGCCAGGGGTCGCCCCGCCGGGGAGTCGTCGTCGGGCCCTTGAGTGTGATGGGGTGTTTCTTGATCTCTTCGAGGACGTCGGGAGGGATGGCGCAGCCGTGGGCGGCCCTGTTCTCGATGGTCAGGCCCGCGATGTCC
>JAPKZE010000287.1 GCA_026393955.1 Candidatus Aminicenantota bacterium | reverse complement strand
GGATATAGCCGCCGATGATGGCGTAATCGACGGCGTTCAGGGTGATGATGGGGGCCATCGGGCTCTCCTTTCGCGGGGGACGGCGGCGGTCGCCTTTTTTCGCGAGGGGAGCATAATGCACGGTCGGGGAGAAGTCAACGCCGTCGGGGGAGGGCGATCCCCTTATTTTATAGTATATTATCGTCGCCCGTTCGCGCGTTCCTTTGGGCAGGGGAGAGGCCATGACGAGAAGCCGCCGTCGGACCGTTGAGATCCTGGCCGGGACGTGCCTGCTCCTGGGGCTTTCCTTCGGGTGCTCCAAGCCCGCGGCCGTGGAGGAGACCAGACCCGTTCCAGGCCCCGTGGAGATCAATGCCTCGGACACGCTCGACGCGCTCGTCGCCAAAGCCGCCAGGGTCGTTCCCTCCGAGCGGCAGCTCCGCTGGCAGGCCCTCGAGTTCCAGGCCTTCGTCCACTTCGGCATGAACACGTTCACCGACCGGGAGTGGGGCGAGGGGACGGAGGACCCGAAGCTCTTCGATCCGTCCGACTTCGACGCCGGGCAATGGGCCGAGGCGGTCGAGGCCGCCGGTATCCGGGGTCTCATCGTCACGGCGAAACATCACGACGGCTTTTGCCTGTGGCCGAGCGGGTTCACCGAGCACTCGGTCAAGAGCTCGCCCTGGAAGGACGGAAAGGGCGACGTCGTCGGCGAGGTCGCCGCGGCCTGCCGGAAAGCCGGCCTGGCGTTCGGCGTCTACCTGTCGCCCTGGGACCGCCACGAGCCGAGCTACGGCGACTCGGCCCGCTATAACCGGCATTTCCAGGATCAGCTCCGCGAGCTTCTGACCTGGTACGGGGACATCTCCGAGGTCTGGTTCGACGGCGCTTGCGGCGAGGGCCCGAACGGCAAACGGCAGGTCTACGATTGGGCCGGTTATTTCGCCCTCATCCGGGAGCTCCAGCCGGACGCCGTCATCTCCATCATGGGCCCGGACGCCCGATGGATCGGGAACGAAGCCGGCGTCACCCGGGCCAGCGAGTGGAGCGTCATCCCCGTCGCCGGCTTCGACGATGCGCCGTCCGACAAGAGCCCCGGCGGGATCGCGGGCCTCGACGCCCAGGCGGCCGACCTCGGTTCCCTGGACCGGATCGCCGCCGCGGCCAGGCAGGGCGGCTGCCTGCTCTGGTATCCGGGTCAAGTCGACGTCTCCATCCGTCCCGGCTGGTTCTACCACGCGGCCGAGGACGACAAGGTCAAGACCCTCGACCGTCTGCTCGATATCTATGACACGTCGGTCGGCGGCAACGCCCAGCTCCTCCTCAACATTCCGCCGGACAAGCGCGGCCGCATCCACGAGAACGACGCCCGCCGGCTCAAGGAGCTGGGCGACAGGCTCCAGGCGACCTTCGCCGTCAACCTGGCCGCCGGGGCCCGGGCGATGGTCGCAGAGCGCCAGGCCACCTTCGTCCTCGGCGGCTCGAAGCGTTTCAATGTCGCCATGATCCGGGAGGACCTTCGTCAGGGGCAGCGGATCGAGGCCTTCGCTTTCGACGCCTGGACCGGTCAGGAATGGCAGGAGATCGCGGCCGGGACGACGGTCGGCTGGAAGAAGCTCCTGCGCTTTCCGGCCCTCACCGCCGGCAAGGTCCGCGTGCGCATCCTCCGGGCGAGGGGAGAGGTGCCCCCGATCGTTCCGCCGGATGCGTTCGGGCTCTATTTCGATCCGGGCCGGTGAAGAGAGGTTCTTCTCCCGATTCCGGGAGGTCCCTCTCTGCGGCTTGGCTCAGGGTATCGCCTCTAGCTCCCCGGCCCCCCGGCGGCGGGAAGCGGACTCTTGGGAGCGACCCGGCAGAATCGGGGCTGAGCACCCGAAGCCGCGATTCTGCGAAATATCGGAAGAGAGGATTTCTCTTCGGATGTTTCCCAGCACCGCTCCTCCGAGTTGCTCCGGAGCGGTGCTGATGGTCGCTTCGCAGACTCCGCTCCCTGCCGGTCCCCCCTCCACCACGGGGATCTGCGAGGCGACACCCATCGCCGCCGCGAGAGGGAAACCCGGAGCTGGGAGAAGAGCCTAAAAACAGGGGCAGTCGGGAGCTTCGAGGGGCGGTCCCTAGCGGGAGTTGCTGACGAAGGCGAGCCTTTTGCCGTCGGGCGACCATGACGGAACGTTGATCGTGCCCTGGCCTCCGTAAACGTAGGCGACGACCTTGGGCCGGCTCGAGCCGTCGACGGGCATCAGGCGGAGATAGACCTGCTTGTAGAACGGGTGGTCGTCCGCGGCGACGTCCCTTTCGAACGACAGGAAGACGATCCTCCGGCCGTCGGGGGAGACATGCGGAAACCAGTCGTGGAATCCGTCCGACATGACCGGCTCCTGGCCGCCGCCGTCCGGGTCCATGCGCCAGATCCGCATGTCGCCCGTCCGGGCGGAATTGAAATAGATGAACCGGCCGTCCGGCGTGTACTCCGGGCCGTCGTCGAGGCCCGGGGTGTCGGTCAGGCGGACCTCGTCCCCGCCCTCGGCCGGGATCCTGTAGACGTCGTAATTCCCGTCGCGGCCGCCCGTAAAGACCAGAGACCGCCCGTCGGGCGACCAGCCGTGGAGATAGGAGGGGGCCTTGGCGGTCACCCGCCTCGGCGTCCCGCCCGCGGCCGGCAGGACGTAGACGACGGACTCGTCCTTGTCCCCGGCGCTGTGGTGGCTGATGCCGAGCCGCTTCCCGTCGAACGACAGGACGTGGTCGTTGTTGTTGGCCGCGGCGAAGCCGGTGTCGAGCGTCGCGACCTTCCCCGTAGCCAGCTCGAGGCGGTCGATGCGGCCGTCGACGTTGTAGAGAAGGAAGCGGCCATCCCTGGTCCAGTTGGGCGCCTGGATCGGCCGGTCCGAGCGGAAGACCGTCGTTCGCCGGCCCGTGTCGACGTCCAGCAGCTCGATCGCCCCGCCGAGGTAGTCGCGGTAGGGGACGAGGTCGGGCGGAGCCGGGACGGTCACGCGGACATTCGAGAAACGGGCCTTCTCGACGACGTCGGAGTTGTGCGAGCAGACGAAGAGGCCGACGAGGACCTCGTCGCCGAGGGCGATCCCGGCGACGCTCACCCGCTCGCCGTAGGGCTCGCCGAACCGGGCCGCGGACATGACATAGGTCGGACCGCGCCGCTCGAGCTGGATCTGATCGGCCCCGGAAACCGCGAGCTTCGCCTCCTCCGTCTCCGTGCCGGCCGTCCGCCGGAACTGGAGCGAGGTCAGGCCGTCGCCGTGGACGACCGCGCTGGCGTGGGGGGACCCCGGGTCCATGGCGGAACGGACCATCCAGCCGATCTTGCGGTGGGCCTCGGCGCCCTCCCCGACGAACTCGACCCGGGCGGTGACGATGAAATCGCCTCTCATCCTCTTCCACAGGAAATGGCCTTCGTCCGCAGCGAACCACATGTTGGCGCCGGCGCCCTCGATGACGAGCCCTCCGCCCGCCGCGTCCTCGCGGACGGAGCCCGGCCGTTTGACCGGGCCGATGTCGCCGTGTCCGTCGAAGAGGGCCTGGGGCCTTTCCAGGGACAGAACCTGCGACGGGGGAGCTTGGCGGCAGCTCGGGAGCGCGCCGGCCGTCATGGCGCTCACCGCGACAAGCGCGGCGAGAGCCAGGACGGTCGAAGGCCGAGGCGATGAGCGGGCGGCATCGTTGGACATGGCCGCATCTTAGTCGCCGGGCCGGCGCCCGGTCAAGCACGGGGATGATGGGGTCAAACCTACCTTTTACAGCAAAAGGTAGGTTTGACCCCATCGTGTGAACCCGGCGGCCGCTTTGTCGTATAATACCGCGGGAACCCGCACGCGGGCTCCGCCCGATCCACCCGCTCTACCGAGGGAGGCCGGCATGCTTCGCGACATCATCAAGAAAGAGATCCTGGACAACATCACCAGCCCGAAATT
Source organism: Candidatus Aminicenantota bacterium (assembly GCA_026393955.1). GTDB lineage: Bacteria > Acidobacteriota > Aminicenantia > Aminicenantales > Saccharicenantaceae > RBG-16-66-30. The sequence continues at coordinate 2,957 of JAPKZE010000287.1, read as the reverse complement.
CGTCTTCACGTTCCTGCTCTGCACGATCCTCATCCTCCTCTCCATCTACACCGGCGTCGCCAACTACCGGGCCGAGAAGAAGGAGTACACGGCGGCGTTGGCCCTCAACAAGAAGAACATGGAGAGCCAGCCGAACTACAATTCTCTCGCCGGGATCGGGGTCAAGGTCAGCAAGCCGCCCCAGGTCCTCGGGACGGTCGTCACGGGCATCGAGGAGGCCGTCGGCCGTGTCGCCCCGGTCAACATCGCCGCCGATCCCAACCTCATCGACTCCAAATACAGCAGCAACCCGGTCTTCGCCGTCTTCGGCGCCCTCGATCTCATGTTCATCGTCAAGATCGTCCTCAGCCTCTTCGCCATCCTCTTCACCTACGACGCCATCGTCGGCGAGAAGGAGAAGGGCACGCTCAAGCTGGCCCTGTCGAACGACGTGCCGCGCGACCGGCTCATCCTGGGCAAGGCCATCGGCGGCTACATCAGCCTGCTCCTGCCCCTGCTTATCCCGCTCCTTCTCAGCCTCCTGTTCCTCCTCATCGTGCCCGATGTTTCGCTCGGCGGCCAGGACTGGGCCCGGCTGCTCCTGATCTTCCTGATGTTCTTCCTCTACCTCTCGGTCTTCTTCAGTCTGGGTCTGTTCGTCTCGGCCCGGACGTCGCGCTCGTCGACGAGCTTCCTCGTCCTCCTCTTCGTCTGGGTCATCATCGTCATGGTCATCCCCAAGGTCGCGGTCATCACCGCCGGCCAGGTCAAGCCCATCCCTTCGGTCCACGAGATCACGGCCAAGAAGGACGCCTTCCTCCAGCAGGTCCAGGTGGAGGGCCAGAAGACCGTCCGGGAATGGGTCACCAAGAACCAGGCGGATGCCGGGAAGGATCCCAAAGCCTGGCAGGAGAAATTCCGCCAGTTCATCCAGGACTACCAGCAGCAGCTGACGACGAAGATCGACGAGAGCAACGCCGCGCTCGAGCGCGACTACCAGCAGAAGAAGCGGGCCCAGCAGAGCCTGGCCGTCAACCTGTCCCGGATCTCGCCGGCCTCGGCCCTGACCTTCGGCTCGATGACGCTGGCGAGGACGGGGGTCGACGAGTTCGACCGCTTCCTGGCTTCGGTCCGGGCCTACAAGCCGATCTACACGAAGTGGATCAACTCCAAGCTCGGCGAGAGCATCAACTTCCAGACGGGCGAGCAGAGCAAGATCAAGATCGACGACATGCCGCAGCACGTCTATGAGCCGGAGTGGCTGAGCCGGTCGCTCGTCCGGGCCATCCCCGACTTCGCCCTGCTCACCGTCATGATTATCGTCTTTTTCGTCGGCGCCTACGTCTCGTTCCTGCACTACGACGTCCGCTGAGGAGAGATCCCATGCTCGAAACCATCAACCTGACCAAGCGTTACGAGGACGGCGAACTGGCCCTCGACGGCCTGACCGTAAAGGTCGAGCCGGGCGAGATCTTCTGCATGTTCGGGGCCAACGGCGCCGGCAAGACGACGACCATCAACCTCTTCCTGAACTTCATCCCGCCGACCTCCGGGACGGCCCTCGTCGAAGGGATCGACGTGGCCAAGGACCCGCTCAAGGCCAAGCGCCACGTCTCCTTCGTCTCCGAGAACGTCATGCTCTACGGCAACTTCACGGCCATCCAGAACCTCGACTACTTCAGCAAGCTGGCCGGGAAGAGGAACCTGACCAAGAAGGACTACGCCGCGGTCCTCGACCGGGTCGGCCTCCAGAAGGAGGCCTTCGACCGCCGGGTCAAGAACTTCTCCAAGGGCATGCGCCAGAAGCTCGGCATCGCCATCGCCGTGGTCAAGGACGCCGCCAACGTCCTGCTCGACGAGCCGACCTCGGGCCTCGACCCCCAGTCGGGCCGCGAGTTCCTGGAGATCCTGGTCCAGATGCGGGACCAAGGGAAGTCGGTCTTCATGTCGACCCACGACATCTTCCGGGCCAAGCTCATCGCCGACCGCATCGGATTCATGCGCAAGGGCAAGCTGGTCATGATGAAGACGGTCCAGGATCTGGCCCACGAGGACCTGACCGACCTCTACATTCAGTACATGGAGGAGCAGCCGACCGCCTCCCCGAACGCCTCGCCCCTGGCCTAGGCGCGGACCGACGCGACGGAAAAGCCCGTCGGCCGGACGATCTCGACGAGCAAACGTCCGGCGTCGGGGCCCTTCGGACCGAAGGGCGTCTCGGAAACCGAACCCGGCACCAGATCGGGCAGGGCGATCTCCCCGCGCTCGAGCGGGATGGCGCCGTTGCCGTAGGCCGTCCAGCGGAGCTTGTAGCCCCTGAGCGTGTAGGCGGGCAGGTCCGGCCGCGTCCGGACGACGGCGACGAAAGCCCGGCCGCCGGCCTTGATCTCGAGGGACCCGACCGGGCGGGTCCGGAGGATCTCGATGCGGCGCGGATCGTTCTCCGGACGGTCGGCGGTGCAGGCGCAGTAGCCGTACTCCGAGATGACGATGGGCTTGTCGGGGAAAGCCCGGTGGATGGTCTCGAGGTTGGCCCGCATCGCGGCGGGGTCGCCGCCGTACCAGCTCTCGTAGTATTCGTTCCATTCGATGAAGTCCATCTCGCCGGCCACGTCGCGCTCGGGTGTCGTCTGGAGGGAGTTGGAGGCGTAGGAGCACAGCCGGCCGGGATCGAGGCTCTTCGCCTCCCTGAGCATCCGCCGGACGAACTCCTGGGCGACCGGGTTCTGGCCGTCGACCTCGTTGCAGAGGCCCCAGGAGAAGACGCAGGGGTGGTTGCGGTCGCGGGCGATCATCTCCCCGAGCTGGTCGAGACCGTTCCGCGTGATGGTCTCGAGCTCGCCCGGTCCGAGGCCCTGGAACGTCCCGCCGCCCCACGTGGGCACCTCGAGCTGGATGAGGATGCCGTGGCGGTCGCAGTAGTCGAGGACCCGGCGGTCCTGCTGCCAGTGGACCCGGGTCAGGACGCAGTTGAGCTC
>JAPKZE010000020.1 GCA_026393955.1 Candidatus Aminicenantota bacterium | reverse complement strand
GCGGCAGCCTGGTCCAGTTCGACCGGGGCGACGTCGGCGCGCTCGAAGCCTATGTGACTGCGCGTCCCGAGATCTTTGCCGGCGTTGCCGGCGCGCTCGAGGAGCTCAAGAGCGCCGATCAGGCTTACCGGGATTCCCTGCCCGACATCACCCACCACCATATCCAATTGCTCACCCGGCCCCGGCTTTGGACGGCCATCCACCGGGCCTGGGTCCGCGGCTGGGGCATCCGGCGCATGGCCGACGAGAAGACGTCGGGCACGCTCGGGAAGAGCCGCCTGGCTTCGATCCTGTTCGTGCTCCTGGGCCTGCTTCCCATCCTCACGCCGGCGCTCATCGCGCTCAAGTTCCCGGGGCGGTCGATCGGGCTGTGGCTTCTGTGGCTCGTCCCGCTCCTCGGGCCGATCGTCCGCAAGCTCTGGGGCCGGGCCGACATCCGCCGGCACGTCGGCGCCCTGGCGACGAAGTCCGGCTACTTGGGCCGGGCCGTCCGCGGCCACGTGGCCGAGGCCCTCGTCGGTTGGCTCAGGGCGGGGCGGGTGAGCGAGGCGCGGTCCCTGGCCATCGCCGGAACGCCGTGGCTTTATGTCGTCAACCGCCCGCTGGCCTTCCTGCCCGCGGGGGTTCACCGCTTCCTGACGGACAAGGCCGCTTTCAAAGAGCGCCTGTACCTCATGTTCGTCAAGCCGGTCCAGCTCTACTTCAAGCCGGCCGTCCGCGAGAAGTGGCTGCGCGACATGGTCGAGGAAGGGCGCAAGAACCGGATGCTCAGCGAGGCGGACGCCGCGCACATCCTGGCCCAGATCGACGAGCCCTTTATCCAGAAGTACCTGAAGAGCCTGGCCGTCCACATGGCCACGCTCTTCGTCTCGGAGACCGTCTTCCTGACGATCGCGGTCGTCTACGTCCTCGGTCATCCCGAGTTCGGCTGGGCCGAGGCCACGGGACGGGCCGCGCTCATGGTCGGCGCCTTCAATCTGCTCCCGGTCTCGCCCGGCTCGCTCGTCCGCGGCTTCTATACCCTCGGTGTCTGCATCAAGGAAAGGAATTTCCGTGACTACAGGCTGGCCCTGCCGGTCGGTTTCTTCAAGATCATCGGCTACCTGGCCTTCCCCCTGCAGATGGCCTACCGGTTCCCGGAGCTGGCCCGATTCATGGCCGGCCACTGGTCCACGGAGGCCGTCCACGTGGTCCCGATCTTCGGCGAGCGCGGCGCCTGGCTCGAGCACGCCGTCTTCGACGCGTTCTACAACTATCCGTTGAGCCTCGGGATCAGGATCCGGAAGCGGGACGAGCTCGCTGCGGCAAGACGGCCGCGCTGGTGGGCCGTCCCGGCGGCGGCCTCGATTGGCGCCGCGTTCACGGCGCTGGCGGATTTCCTTTTCGTCCGTTCGGCCGGGCGTGTGCCGGCGCTCAAGGATGTCTGGTGGGCGGTCTTCCTGGCGCCGATCGCCGCCGGCTTCATGGCGTCCTTGTGGTCGCGGCGGGAGAAAATGGGTAAGAGAATCATCACCGGCATCGCGGCCGGCGCACTCGTCGGCCTCGCTTACGGCCTCGTCAACACCTATCTCGCGCCGTTCTTTCCCGGCTTCGCGGCTTCAACGGCCTCCGCCACCGGGTCCGCGTGGATGCCCATCCTCTGGAAGACCTTTATCTTCGCCCTTCTGGGCATCCCCGGCGCCTTCATCGCCGAAACCCGCCGGCCCTGACGCTCAACCCTTGAGCTTCAACCCCAGTTCGTCGAGCTGGCGCTGGTTCACAGGCGATGGCGAAGAATAGATATTCGGCCGCTAGGCGAGGGAAAGTTGCCTAAAGAGGGATATCAGACACGGCTCATGGCGCCGACGCCGGCCACGAAAAAGCGCTTCGTCGCGGCCCAGGAGAAGTCCGCGAGCATTTCCGGCCCGGGTTCTTTGTCCGCGTCCTCGAAATAGACAAGGCCCTTGAGGACGTGATGACGGTTGAAGCCGTCCGGGCCATACTTCTCCTCGAAAAGACCGAAAAACGTCTTCAGATCAAACCCCAGGGTCTTCAGGATGAAGTACAGGTCCACGAAGTCCCGCTTCGTTCCGCGCGAAGAGATCGCGTCGATCTTCATGCCGCCGATATCCACGAGCGAGGCGACGCGCGTGCCGAGGTAATCGACCGCCTCCTCGAGAAGGGGATAAGCGTAATGGAAGAGGCTGATCTTCGTATCGTTGAGCCGTCCGACCAAGGTGCCCGCGGCGGAGTAATCGGTCACAAAACGCCCCAGGTTCCGGAGGGCGTTCTGGAGGGGGAATATCTCGAACCCGGTCTGAGTGAAGAAATCGAAGTCCTGTGACCTGCGGTGCCCGATATGAAGGGCACAGCCCGTGCCCCCGGCAAGATAGAAAGGGTTCAAGAAATCCTGTTTCGCGAGACTCCGGAGAGTACTTTCGGCATGAGGACTTAAAACCGCCTTGAACATGACCTTTATCTCAGCACGAGCGACCAGTAGTTGGCGCTCTTCCGGGAGATCCTTCGACTCGCGGCCAGGACCTTCTTGATCTCGCTTCGGTGGTAGTATGAGACAAGCCAACTCACGGCGTTCTCGTCACCAAGCTCCAGAACGCGCTCGATGATATACTCTTTGTTTTGTTGAAGATCCAGGCGGGACGAGTCGGTGTCCCAGAACAGCCCGGGAGGGATGTCCTGCCCCATTTTCATCATGTCGATTATACCACATTCTGGAGTGATATGATTATCGACGCCGACTCCTACGGGGGAGGGCGGCCGTGGGATTCAGGGCTACTCGGACCAGAGGCCTTGTTAGTCTTTGAGCTTCAACCCCAGCTCGTCGAGCTGGCGCTGGTCGACGGGCGACGGCGAGCCCGTCATGAGGTCGAGGGCCCCGGTCGTCTTGGGGAAGGGGATGACTTCGCGGATGGATTCCTCGCCGGCCAGGAACATGACCAGACGGTCGAAGCCGTGGGCGATGCCGCCATGGGGCGGCGCGCCGTAGCCCAGGAGCTCGAGGAAGTAGCCGAAGTTCGTCTGGGTCTCCTCGTCGGTCAGTCCCAGCGTCTTGAAGATGCGGCGCTGGACGTCCATGTCGTGGATCCGGATCGAGCCGCCGCCGATCTCGGCGCCGTTGAGGACGAGGTCGTAGGCCTTGGCCCGCACTTGGTCCGGGTGCGTTTCGAGGAGGGGCAGGTCCTCGTCGAACGGCGCGGTGAAGGGGTGGTGCATGGAGACGAAGCGCTTCTCCTCCTCGCTCCACTCGAAGAGCGGGAAGTCGACGACCCAGCAGAATTCGAGGCTGTCGCGCCGGGCCGCGTCCTCGACGGGCCAGGTCCGGCGAATCTCGCCCAGGGCCTTGAGCGCGGTGTCCTTCTTGTCGGCGACGAGGAGGGCCAGGTCGGCGTCGGCGCCGCCGAGGGCCGCCCAGATCTTCTCGTAGTCGGCCTCGGCCGTCTTGAGGGACGATTTCCAGCCGTCCTGCTTCTTGATCCAGATGAGGCCCTTGGCCCCGAGCGACCTGGCCTTATCGACGAGCTTGTCGAGCTGGCCGCGCGAGAGGCTCCCCGCGCCGGGGATGAGCAGGCCCTTGATCTCGCCGCCCGCGGCGACGGCGTTCTTCAGGACCTCGGACGACCCGTCCCGGCCCGCGGCCGTGAGGTCGCGCATCTCGAGCGGCACGCGCAGGTCGGGCTTGTCGGAGCCGTACTTTTCCATGGCCTCGACGTAGGGGAGGCGGCGGAACGGCCGCTCGACCTTCCGGCCGATGAGCGCGAAGAGGGCTTCCATGAGGCCCTCGTTGAGGGCGAAGAAATCGTCGCGATCGATGAAGCTCGTCTCGATGTCGATCTGGGTGAACTCGAGCTGCCGGTCGGCCCGCAGGGCCTCGTCGCGGAAGCAGCGGACGATCTGGAAATAGCGGTCGCACCCGGCCACCATGAGCGTCTGCTTGAACTGCTGGGGCGACTGGGGCAGGGCGTAGAACCGGCCCTTGCAGACGCGGCTGGGGACGAGGAAGTCGCGGGCTCCCTCGGGCGTCGGGTTGGCCAGGATGGGCGTCTCGATCTCGAGGTAGCCGTGTTGGCTGAGGTAGTTCCGGGCGGCCAGGGCCGCCTCGTGGCGAAGCCGGATATGGCGCTGCATCTTCGGCCGGCGGAGGTCCAGGTAGCGGTACTTCAGGCGCAGCTCCTCGGAGGCCTGGGGCGGGTCGGCGACGACGAACGGCGGGACCTTGGAGGCGGCGAAGAC
>JAPKZE010000263.1 GCA_026393955.1 Candidatus Aminicenantota bacterium | reverse complement strand
TTGAGCCGGACCGAACGTCCTTGGATCTCCGGGAAAGGCAGCTTGAGATAGCCTTGGCCGTCCAGGGCCGAATAATTCCCGACGACGAGCGTCCGCTGGCCGCCGTCCGCCTGCCAGGAGTGGGCGACGAACGAGTCCCAGGTCCCGTTCCCCTCCCAGGCGGGCTCGCAGGCCAGGCTCTGCCATTCCCCGCCTTTCATGACGGGCTTTCGGAGCACGGCCAGCAAGCGGTCATAAAACTTCTTGATCTCCTTGTCCGGGACTTCCCTTGGGGCCCGGACGAGATGCGGGGAGATGCGTTTCGTCCGGCCTTCGAGCTGCCCCTGATGGAAGAAGCGCAGGCCGGGCACGGAATACGTGATGACGGCGGCCGCCCGGTGGACCGGAGGCGCGAACGCCGCGGCAGCGCGAGGCTCGTCGTGGTTCTCGAGGAAACGGGCCGACTTGGCCTGATAATCGAGCGCCGCGTGGAGGTGCTCGCTCACCGGCCGGGCATGGCCCTCCCGCAGGCGGTCATAAAGACGCTTGTCGTAGGTGTAATCGAAGCCCTGCTGCTGAAGGGTCCATTCCAGGTCCCAGTAGACCTCGGCCATGAACAGGAAGCCCGGGACCTTATCGCGGACGCGCGAGGTCGCCTGCGGCCAGAAGGGCTGTGATCGCCGGCCCCATGTCCGCTCGAAGACCTCGGGCAGGATCAGCATGGCCATGTCGCAGCGCACGCCGTCGCAGCGTCCGGCGATCTTCAGGAGCTCCCGGGTCATCGCTTCCTGGGTGTCCGGGTTGCTGTAATCGAGCTGCAAGGTGTCCGGCCAGCCGGAAAAATAGGGGTCCCGTCCGTAAGCCATGATCAGGTTGCCCTTCTTCCGTGGGACCCGGACGTAGTTATGCGGCTCCCGCGCCCTGTCGACGTCCGTCCCGGAGACGAAATACTCCGGGTGGCTTTCGACCCAGGGATGGTCCAGGGCCATATGGTTCGGGACGAAATCGAGCATCAGCTTCAGGCCGCGTTCGGCCAGCCGCCGGCGCAGGCGGGCCAGCGCCGCGTCCCCGCCGAGGGCGGCCGGGACGGTATACGCGGTGATGGCGAAACCGGAGCCGGCGATGTCCTCGTCCCGCAGGTCCGGCAGCGTGGCCTCGAATTCCCTGCGCCATTCGGCGTTGGCGCGGGACACGCGCTGCCCGGCCGCGCCGGTCCGCCACACGCTCAGGAACCAGACCCAGTCGAAGCCCATCTTGGCCAGCCGGTCCAGCTCGGCATCCCGGATATCGTCGAGCGTCGCCGCCCGGCCCAGCTTCTCCGCGAGCGCGGTCAGCCAGACGCGCGTGTTGATCTGATAAAGCGACGGATGACGGATTTCGGTCATTTGCCCTCCCCCGGCCGATTCGCCTTTCGGCCCAGCTGGTCCTTGCCCAGCTCGAGGGTGCTGCGGGCATCCGACGAGGCGAACAGACGCATGATGCGCGCGATCGCCCCGGACCAGCCCGTCTGGTGGCTGGCGCCGACGCCCGCGCCGGTGTCCCCATGATAGTATTCGTAGAACAGGGGATAATCCTTGAAGTGGGGATCTTCCTGGAACTTCCGGGCCGCCCCGTGGACGGGCCGCTCCCCCCGCTCGTCCTTCAGGTAGATCGCGGACAGGCGGCGCCCGATCTCCTCGGCCACCTGGTAAAGGTTCATCCGCTTCCCCGACCCCGTCGGGCATTCGATGGTGAACGAGTCCCCGTAGTATTGGTAGTACTGGAGCAGGGCGCGGAGGATCAGCATGTTGACCGGCATCCAGATCGGGCCGCGCCAGTTCGAATTGCCGCCGAACATCCCGTTGTCCGAGTCGCCGGGGAGATAGGAGACCCGGTATTCCGCGTCGCCGGCC
>JAPKZE010000415.1 GCA_026393955.1 Candidatus Aminicenantota bacterium | reverse complement strand
CGTCCGGATCTGCCCGACGACCTTGTCGCCGAGCCAGCCACCGAAAAGCGGCACGAAGTAGCAGAGGGCCAGGAAGAGCCCGAAAAAATCGCCCTTGCGGGCGTCGGACCAGCCCAGCACCTTGTCCATGTACAGGACGAGAATGGCCATGAGCGTGTAGAAGCCCACCCGTTCCCACATCTCGGTGAAGAAGATGAAGGCCAGGGCGCGGGGATGTTTCTTCAGCATCGGTCCGCCTTTCGCGGGTATGCTAATGGAAAAGAAAGTGGGGGTCAAACCGGCGTCGAACCGGATGTCGTTTTAACCGAGATTTGACAGATTCTTGACAACTCCGGCTCGAGGGGGCGATATTATGAGCCCGGAACGCGAGGAGATCTCGTGAAGGGGGCCTGACCATGAACACGAAACGCTTTGTCTTCATTCTGGCTGCCGTTTCGGCTTTGGGAATCCTGGCTGCCTGCAAGGGGGGAAGTCCGGCCGATCCGGAGCCGCCCGGGAACCTCACCTTCCGGGGCACCATCACCTCCGGAGGAACGGCCCTCGCCGGGGTACCGGTCTATCTCTCCTCGGGCGAGTCGAGGGCCACCGTGACCGACGCCAACGGGGCATTCTCCTTCACCAACGTGTCCGGAAGCCTGTTCGTCGTGACTCCGTCGCTTCTGAACCACGCGTTCACGCCGTCGAATTACGAGCTGGGCGCCCAGTCGCGGAACGATCTCGCCTTTACGGACGCGCCAGCGACCTACGGCGCCGTCATCGACAAGATCACCGCGGATTTCACCGCGGTCAATCAGAACGGGCAACCGGTCTCCCTGTATTCCTATTTCGGCAAGGTCGTGCTGATCGATTTCTCGGCCGACTGGTGCGGCCCCTGCCGGGCCGAAGCCGAGAAAGCCGAGAATCTCTACCAGACCTACAGGAGCAAGGGCTTCGAGGTGCTGACCATCCTGATCGACGGGTCCATCTCGGCTTGGGCGTCGCAGTACGGATTGACCTTCCCCGTGCTCGACGACGATGCCGAGGCGTTGTGGGCCGTCTACGGGGAAGGCTACGTCCCCCTGAACATCGTCCTCGACAGGAACATGACCATCCGGTACAAGACGGCGGGCTACACCGAGTCCGCGATCGTCGCGGCGATCAAGAAGTACCTCTAGAACCTCAGGAAGGCCTCCAGGCGGACGCCCTCGAACGGCGGGAACAGGCGACAGACGCCGCCGGCGCATTTCATCGATCCCTTGGTCGAGCCGGCGAACAAGCGCACCGAATGTCCGCCGGCGAACCGGACCTCGAGCTGGCCGGCCCACCAGTTCTCCTGTCCCGACATGAAGACGACGGCCGGGTCGGTGGTCCGCTCGTAAAGGACCGAGACGACCCAGCGCGGCGACTGATGGAGGGAGAGGCCTGACCGGATCTCGTAATAATCGTAGCCGTCGCCATCGAAGACCTTGTGTTTCCAGTCCGCCTCGAGGCTCCAGCCCGACCCGAGGGGCCAATTGGCGTTGATCTGGTCGTGGAACGTCTCCCCGGCGGTGCTCAGGAAGGCCGAGGACGTCGCGGTCTCCCATCGCCAGCCGGCCAAGCCGTTGAGATAGCCCCCGCCGGCGAAATTCTTTTCGATCCCGGCGAAAACGTGCCCGATCTCGCGGTCATACGCTCCGTACATCCGGTGGTCCTCGGGGCTGTCGTCGACGCCGAGGAACCTGGCGTAGAGGAGCGTTTCCGACGCGGGCGCATAATAGTCGAGCCGGGCGGCGTAGCTGGTGATATCGGTGCGGTCGAGATCGAACTGGTCGGCCAGGATGTCGAGCTCTTCGCTCTCGAGCAGCGGAGGGCGGCCGTACTCGAAATTGAGCTCCTTGTAGTCCTTCATCTCCAGGAGCAGCGTGAACCGTCCGCCGCGGAGCTTCGAGGCCAGGTAGAGCCCATGCCCGTCGACGGGGCTCCCGGCTTCGTACTCCTGACGTCGCATGAGCGAGAATTCTCCGTAGAACGAGGCCGTGCGCCAGAGCTCGGGAAGCTCCAGGCTGACCGATCCCGCGTCGACGCGATGGTTGCCGAACTCGGCGCCCGGTTCGAGATCGGCGCTGACGCCCTGGATGCGGACCGTCCCGAGACCGGCCCTCTTCCAGCCCAAGCTCCCGCCGACGGCCGTGTCGTGGATGCTGAGGTCCTCGGGCCGGTCGATCCAGCCGCCGAAGGCCTCGGCTTCGATGGGGCCGGAGGCGATCGAGACCTGCCCGCCATCGACGGTCGTGTCGACGACATAGTCCAGCCCCTCCTCCTCGAAGACCTTGACCAGGCTGAAGACAAGACCCCTGCCGAGCGACGTGTAGAAATCGCCCGCCCGTCCCCGGAATCCCTTCGCCGTGTACTGGGCGAAGCGCTTGGCCAGGCGGAACTCCGGCTCGACAGGGGAGAGGTCGAGGTTCGCATCCAGGCGGGCGCCGGCCAGTAGGCCCCCGTTCGAGACCGTCACGTCGATCTGGTCGAGGATCTCGGTATAGGGAACGTCGGGGTCCGTCCCCGCGGACCCTTCCTTTGGGAGGCGGAGAAGGAAGGCTTCGTTGACCCCGACCGAGGTCTTACGCCCCGGCGCAGGCGCGGGTCCCTCCAGGAGGGACTTGATCCTCTCTTCAAGGCTGCGCTCATCGCCCGGGCTGTAGCCCTGATGGACGTAGCGGATGGCGCCGTCCCGGTCGAGCAGCACGGTGTACGGGAGATTGAGGCTGGGATCGAAGAGCGGGATAACCTCCGATTTTGTATCGAGCAGCACGGGCAACGTAAAGCCATAGCGGCTGACGAACGCGGCGACCGAGGCCGACCGGTCGGGTCCGTCGATGCTGACGGCCAGGACCTGCAGGCCCCGGCTGCCGTAGCGGTCCTGGAGATCCTGGAGATGAGGGAGCTCCTTGACGCACGGGACGCACCAAGTGGCCCAGAAGTTGACGAGGACCACGTGCTCGGGGAAATAGCCGGACAGCTTGTGGGGCCGGCCGGCCAGGTCGCTCAGGGTGAAGTCGGGCGCCCTCTGTGCCATGGCTGGAAGAGGACAGAGAAGGGCCACCCCCCCGACGATACAGGCGAGACGGTTCCGGAATTTCCCCAAGACGTCGGGACTATAGATCCCAATCCCCAGGCTGTCAAGAAAGGTCAGACCTGCCTTTTACGGAAAAAGGCGGATTTGACCCTTCCGGTTGACTTCGCCCTGAGCGCGGCGATATAGTCGGGGGCTCATGGAGGCCTCATGAGTCCCAACCCCTTCCTGGGCGTTCTCCTGCATGCCCTTGGCGGCTTCGCTGCCGGGAGCTTCTACATCCCTTATAAGAAGGTCCGCGGCTGGGCCTGGGAGGTGTATTGGCTCGTCGGCGGCTTCTTCAGCTGGATCATCGCGCCCTGGGTCGTGGGGATCCTGACCTGCCCGAATCTCCTCGGTGTCCTGACGGGGGCCTCGTCGAAGACGCTCCTCTGGACTTACCTCTTCGGCGTCCTGTGGGGGGTCGGCGGCCTGACCTTTGGCCTGAGCATGCGCTACCTGGGCCTGTCCCTGGGGATGGCTCTCTCGCTCGGCTTCTGCGCCGTCTTCGGAACGCTCGTCCCGCCCGTCTTCGAGGGGCGCATCGCCGGCCTCGTGGCGACGACCTCGGGACGCGTCGTCATGCTCGGCATCTTTGTCTGCCTGGCCGGAATCGCCGTGTGCGGTCTGGCCGGGATGCGCAAGGAAAAGGAGCTCTCGGACGCCCAAAAGAGGGCCTCGATCGCCGAATTCAGCTTCGTCAAGGGCGCCTGGGTGGCCGCCTTCGCCGCCGGGAAGCCCATCGCCGAAGCCGCGGTCGGGGCCGGGACCAGGCCCCTGTTCCAGAACTTCCCCGTGCTGATCGTGGCCCTGCTCGGCGGCTTCACGACGAACTTCGTCTGGTGCGCGGCCCTGAGCCTCAAGAACAGGTCCGGGCGCGATTATCTCAAGGTCCGGTCGGCCGAACCGGCGGCCGCCGCTACCCCGGCGCCGGCTCGACCGATGCCGTCCCTGCTTTCGAATTACGTCTGGTCGGCCCTGGCCGGGACGACCTGGTATTTCCAGTTCTTCTTCTACGGCATGGGCACGACGAAGATGGGGAAATACGACTTCTCCAGCTGGACCATCCACATGGCGTTTATCATCACCTTCAGCAGCCTGTGGGGGATCGCTTTCCATGAGTGGAAGGGCACGGGGCGGCCGACGCGCCGGCTGGTCGTGGCCGGCATCGTCGTTCTCATCCTGTCGACGGTCGTCGTCGGGGCCGGGAACTACCTTGCGACGCGCGCGTCCGCAGCGGAAACGGCGGCGACGGCCGGGATGTCCGACTCCTGCGTCCTGGAGACGTCGCTCGGGACCATGACCTTCGAGCTCTTCGAGGCCGACGCGCCGAAGACCGCGGCCCAGTTCAAGGCCCTCGTCCGGAAGGGCTTCTACGACGGCAAGGACTTCTACCGGGTCGTCCGCGGCCA
>JAPKZE010000392.1 GCA_026393955.1 Candidatus Aminicenantota bacterium | reverse complement strand
CGCTGGATGACGCCGCGGACGAGGTCGCTGTTGGTGCAGCCGCGGTATTTCCACTGGGCGTTGACCTTGATGAGCACGACGTCGGCGGCCGCGATGAGGCCGTTCGTCCCGTTGAGCGCGCCGGGGATCGAGCTCCGGTAGAACTTGAGCCCGTTCCCGCCCATGAGGCCGAGGAGGGTGTCCACGCCCGAATGGCGGTTGCCCGAAACGATGGCGTTCGTGGGGATCTGGGTCACCTGGAAAATGTCGTTCCGGGTGTCCGACGGCTCATCGGGGGCGGGCGATGTCTCGCACCGGACGAGCGGCAGCGAGGCCGCGCCGACCAGTCCCAGCTTGACGAAATCCCTTCGCTTCATGGAAATACCGTCCCTTCCAAGGTTTAGTCGGACGAAGGGGCGTCAAAGTCCGTGGTACTTCTCGAGGATCTCGGCGTACTTGCGCTCCTCGAGCCGCAGGATCTCGGCGAAGCGAGGATCGCTCCTCAGTTTGTCATAGAAATGATCGCGCGTGTTGTTGAGGTAGGGAAAGAAGTAGAGGTAGTCGTAGATGTCCTCGAAACCCCGGTCGATGCCCGACTCGATCGTGGCCACGGCCTCATCGAACATGCCCAGGGTCGCGTAGACCCGCGACCGGAAATAAGTGCCCCGCGACGGCCGGGCCGCGTCCCGCGATGCCTCGACCGTGGCCAGGGCCGCCTTGCGGTCCCCGTTGGCCGCCGCGGCCAGGGCCCTCACGAGCCGGACGTACGGATCGCCAGGCTCCAGCGTCTCGGCCACGGCCAGCTCGGCCGCCGCCGCATCGTACCGCTTCATCAGGATGAGCGTCCGGGCCATGTGGCAGCGCGTCTTGAAGTCGGTCGGGTCGAGCCCGATCATCTTGTCGTAGTCCCCAAGGGCCGACTCGAACAGGCCCATTTGCTCGTAGGTATAGCCCCGGAGAAAGTACATATCCACCGTCGTGCCGCCGGCCTGGATAACACGGGTGAAGAACTCGGCGGCCCGCTCCAGCATCCCGATGCTCCGGAGGAACCCGCCGACGTCGGTCAGGACGTGGAGGCTCGACGGGTCGAGGGCCAGCGCCTTCTTGAGATAGGCGTAGGCCTGGTCGTTGTCGCGCCTGAAATAGTGGAACCAGGCCAGCCCGACGTTGGTCTCGGCCCGGTCGGGGGCCATCTCGTAGGCTCGCCGGTAATTCTCCTCCATCAGGCGCAGCGTGGCGGCGCTGTCCTCCTCGTAGACGAACCGGTACTGGTAGGCGTCGCCCAGCCCGAGGTAGGCCAGGGGGCAGCCAGGATCGGCCTCGCGGGCCTGGGTGAACAGGGCGATGATCTTCTCGAGCTCGGCCGGTTCGGTGGTGATCGTGTACTTGCGGGCGATGGCCCGGGCGGCCTCGTAGAGGCGCGTGGCCTGGACCGAACAGAGGGCGAAGGACCCGGGCCCGGCCGAGGTCGGGACGCCGAAGGCGCGGCGGACGCCGTCGGCGACGCGGCCCTCGACGACCGGCATCTCCCCTTCCGTGCCCGGGACGTGGTCCGTCGTGAGCGGCGCGGCGCCGCGGGCCTCGCGGACCTCGTAATCGACGCGGATCTTCGAGCCGGAGCGGGCCAGGAAGCCGACGACGAGCCAGGCCGCGCCGAGGCGGTCCGAGACCGCGGCGAGCTCTTCGGGCGTGAGCGGCGCCCCCGGCTCGAAGCCGAGCTTGCGCACGGTCTCGATGACGGCGGCGAATGTGTAGACCTTGAGGTGCTCGGAGCTCCGCTGGAGGTCGCGGATCAGGTGGTCGGGGACGGACTCGCGGAGATAGTTGAGGCCGCCGTCGCCCGTCCCGTTGACGAAGGGCAAGACGGCGACCGCGGGGCGATCCCCGTTCGGGACGTAGTGCGGGCGGCCGTTGCTGATGACGCGCCAGCCGAGGCCTCCGACGGCCATGACCGCCGCGAACGCGGCCAGAACGTACCAGCGACGGAACGAGGCGAGGGAGGTCGGGATATGAATACCGAAGATCCTGACGGATTCGGGTGCCGTCGCGCGGCCGGGTCCGGGGCCGGCGAGCGCCGGCTTCTCGGGGTCGTGCTCGTGGAGCTTGGCGTCGAGCCACCAGTCGATCTCGTCCTTGTAGGCCATGACGCGGGCCTTGGGCGAGCCGTCGAGGCGGTGGATGGGGAGACCGAGGTTTTCCTCCCAGCGGCGGCAGGTGCGGACGTCGCGGCCGAGGTAGGAGGCGATCTCCTTCCAGGACTGTAGAACTTCGCGAGCACCCATCGCTATATCCAGTTACGGAAATAACGCCCTTGCTAGGTATAAAGTATTCATAAGACAAGGGATTTGTCAAGAGCTTGTTTAGGGGTCTGACGTCTCTTGAGGGGGTCTGACGTGTTCATTGCGCTTTCTTGCTTGACCGGAGCAATGAACAGGTCTGACCCCTTCTTGGGTTTGGCTCATAAGTCGATTACAATACCCCCAATGTCCCCCCGCCACCCGAAGGGCTATTGGAACCTGCCAGGTTTCCTGTACGATCTCGCCTTCAAGCGCATGTTCCGGGGCTTGAGGAGGCGGGTGGCGCGAACGATCGAGAAAG
>JAPKZE010000127.1 GCA_026393955.1 Candidatus Aminicenantota bacterium | reverse complement strand
CCTCCCGGGCAGAACGGCAGAACCGCAGGGCTTCGTCCCCCGAATACCTCCGGCCGAGCGTGCGGAGGATATCGTCGTCAAAAGACTGAACGCCCACGCTGAGCCGGCTGACGCCCGCCTCGCGCCAGCCTCGGAGCCGGCCGGACGCCCCGGCGGAGGGATTGGCTTCCAGGGTGAATTCGGCGATCTCCATAGGAAAATGGGCGTGGGCCAGGTCCCGCACGGCCGCGACGGCGGGCCCATCGAGCAGGGACGGCGTGCCGCCGCCGAGGTAGAGCGTATCGAAACGCATGTCCGTCGCTGAAGACGCGGACGCTTCCCGCTTCAGGCCGGCCATCCATATCCGGGCCTCCGCGGCGGTCCAGGGCAGGCTATAGAAATGGCAATAGGGGCATTTGCCCTCGCAGAACGGGAAGTGCAGGTAGAGACCGGCGCTCAGGATAGCCCCCGGCCGGTTCCCCGGAGCCCCCCCGGCTCCCTCAGGTGTGCTCCTCGTAGCCGACGGCTGCGTAGTAGATGGCCCGATCGAAGAACACGAGCACGCGGTGTTGGAGATCCATGGCCTGGTACAGGTCGAGGGCGGTGTCGAGCAGCCCGGCCGCCTGGATCTTCGCCCACAGGAGACGCCGGATGTGACAGAGCGACAGGACGATCTCCGAGAACGGGAAGCCCTCCCGCCGGCGCTGGCGGCCGAGGGCCGTCCAATAGCTCCGCACCTCCTCTTTGGTCGTCTCGTGGGAGACCCATTTGCCGAGCTGGCTGTAGACGCGGAAGGCCCTCCTGTAGATCTCCTTCTGGTCGAACCCCTGGTAGCTGGGCATCCGCGGGTCGCGGCGGATGTCCTCGACGTAGCCCGTCGTCAGCTCGTCGGCGTTGCGCTCGATGAGGTCGACCAGTTTCCGGGAAGCGTTGGTCTCAAAAAAGACATCTTCGCCAGAATCCAACACGATACCCCTACCTCTCGCTAAATAGTTAACACGGGAGGGGGGGCTTGTCAATAAAAAAAGCCCCGCGCCGGGAGGGGCGCGGGGCCTGGAGATCCGTCGGTTCCCGGGGAGATCCCGGCTTACTTCACATTTTTCATCATGGCCACGTGCTCGGCCAGGTGGACCTGAATGGCCTTGACGACCTCGGGGTCTTTGGAGGTGATCTTGAGGGCGGCGCCGTCCTTGGCGTTCTCGACCGTCATCTCGATCTTGTCCCCGTAGAGCTTGAAGAGCGGGGCCATCGGGCCAGGCGCCATCATGCCCCTGCCGCCGTGCATCATGCCCATGCCCTGACCGCCGCACATCTCGCAGCCGGCCATGCCTTCGTGCTTCATCATGCCCATCTGGCCACCCATCTGCCCGCCCATGTGCCCCATCTGGCCCATGCCGGCCATGGGCGCCGCGGCGGCTCCGGCCGTCTTCGCCTGCTGGGCCTTGAGGTACTTGTCAGGCTCCTTGGCGAAGGATTCCTTGCAGCCCGTGCTGCAGAAATAATAGGTCGTGCCCTTGTAGTCGAAGGTCGCCTTGGCGTTGGCCTTGACCACGGTCATGCCGCAGACCGGATCGATGGCCGTATCGGCAGCTTTCTGCTGGGCCACGACGCCGGCGACGAGGATGACGGCCAAAGCGGCCAGGAGAGCGATAGATCGGATGTTTATAGTCATTGCAGGCCTCCTTAATCCTATCAATTATATCGGAAAGACACCGAATATACAAAGTCGGCCCGCCGGCCGCTACTTCCAGTCTCCCTTGACGTACTTGTCGTATCGCTCGCGGACCCTGCCGGTCACGACGTCGCCCCGGTGGACGAGGACGCCGACGCGCTGGGTGATCGACTCCCCCTTCCCGACCGTGAACGGCTTGCCGCTGAGGTCGTCGGGGCGGCGCGGCCCGAAGGTCCCGTACTCGCGGGTCAGCCAGCGGTGCTCCCGCCCGTCGGGCCACTGGAAAACGGCCACGCCCTCCGTCGGTCCGTCCACGGTGTTCGAATAATCGATCCAGAGCGCCGGCTTCATGTTCGTGGCCTTCTCCCCCGTCGCCCCCGAGTCGGAGACGATCCGGCCGCCCCGCTCGCCGCTGTAGGCCGGATCGAGCCGGAGGTAGGGCCAGGCGTAATGGACGTCGTCGCTGGTGAAAGTGACGTCGGCGCCGGAGGCGGTCAGGGTCCAGGTCAAGTCGAGAAGGTATTCGCCCCCGCCAAGGCTGTGGACAACGAGCCGCCGGGCTTCGTCGAGGACGGCCCGTCCGTCCGATTCCCAGACGAGCTCGGCGTCTATCTCGGCCCGGGCCTTCGCCGCCTCGAGGCGCGGGAAGGAGGCCAGGCGGACCCGGTCGCGGAAGGGCGGCCCGTAGCCGCCGGACCCGGTCGGGACGCCGCTATAGAGGCCGTTATAGAAGCTGACGTCCCTGTCCCCTCCCGCCGGACGGACCGTGTCGGCGAACCAGAAGCTGCGATGGTGGGGATAGGGCTCGGTCTTCTGGATGAGCATGTTCCGGCCGCCCGGGCTGCGCATCGGCCAGTAGTGGGCCAGGTCGAGCTCCGCGCCGTACTGGAAGACCAGGGCCTCACGGCCGCCGATGAGGACGGTGAGCCGGCCCGAGGCGTCGTCCCGGGCCAGGGTGACCCGCGGCTTCGAAGCGTGAAGGCCCAGGGCCGCGGCGCAGAACAGGATGAGGAGGCCGGCGGCGCGGGGCCGGGCGCTCAGACGACCCATGGCCGTCGATGGGGATAATCGAGCCGGCGGTTGGCCTCGTCGTCGCCGACGAACTTCTCGACGGCCGGGTCCCAGGCCAGCTTGCGGCCGAGCTTCATGGC
>JAPKZE010000403.1 GCA_026393955.1 Candidatus Aminicenantota bacterium | reverse complement strand
GTCCTCGGCGCCGAAGTAGACCATGCCCCAGTGGACCGGGGCCATCGAGCCCTTGGGAAAGGTCCGGGCGGGGATGACCTGGATGCGGCACTCGCTGCAGCAGTCGGAGTGCGAGGTGATGACCGATCCGTCGACGGTGGCCAGGCGGCCGGCGCCGATGACGGTGCAGCCCTCCTGCTTGGCCCCTTGGGCCGCGAGCGGGCCCGTGAGCGAGATCGCGGCGAGGACAAAGACGGCCGCCGCGGCAATTCCTGAGATCCGCTGTCGCATCATGATGGTCTCCTTAGCAATGGCTTAGCAATGGGGTCGGACCACAGCAATTATAATAAAAATCAGGACGTTAGGTCATGTTTTTGCTTAATCGTCCAGTTTGAAATGCGTGTTTTTGGGGGCAAAAACGCAATTGTTCATGTGTGCGTTTTGGGGGCCGAAAAGGGCCATTTAGGCCGGTTTTAGCCGGTAAAATCACATCTAAGTTGTTGAAATATTAGGCTATTTCTGTGGTCCGACCCCAATGATAACGGCCGATTCTACTGCACTTCCGGCGGCCGCGACAAGCGCGGTCCCACGCGGCTTGACTTTCCCGGCGGGCGTATGCTAATCCATCCGTCAAACGGGAACCCATGTTCTGCAACAGTTGCGGCAGCTCCCTTCCGGCCGGCGCCCGCTTCTGCGGGCAGTGCGGCTCCGCCGCGGGCCGGACCGGCGGCTCGGCCCTGGATCCCCGGGAATTCGAGCACCCCTCGATGCAGAAGATGAACCAGCTCCTCCGGAACTCGGTCCTCCTGCGCAAATCCGCCGAGAGCCTGTCCAAGACGGTCAGCAAGCCCTGGTACGAGTCGACTTTCAACACCATCACGGCCACGGAGAAGCAGTACCCCCGCGTCCTCGAGGCCGGCCTGCTGGCCGCCCGGCGCCTCGGCGCCCGCGAGATCCCGCCGTTCAACATCGAGCTCGACCGGCCCTACCAGTCGGCGACCTACGGCTCCGAGCACGACGCCTTCGTCAACGTCGGGTCCTCCCTGCCGCGCTTCCTCAACGACGAGGAGCTCCTCTTCGTCCTCGGCCACGAGATGGGCCACCTCGTCAGCCACCATGCGCTCTGGACGACGGTCAGCACGTTCCTGGTCGGCCAGCAGCGGCAGAACCTCATGTCCGAAGGCGTGATGGGCATCCTCTCCAACCCGCTCAAGCTCGTCGAGGGCGGCGTCGAATCGCTCATCACGAACTGGATGCGGGTGGCCGATTTCACCGCCGACCGGGCCGCGCTCCTGGCCGTCGGCAGCTTCGACAAGGCCAAGCGGGCCATCTTCCTCCTCCACCTCCGGTCGCGACGCGAGCTCGACGAGATGGATATCGACGCTTGGATGAGCCAGGTCGAATCCCAGGACCAGAGGATGAGCAAGCTCAGCCAGATGATGACCTCGTCGACGCCCTATCTGGGCCCGCGGCTGGTCGAGCTCCGGAACTTCGCCGCGTCGCCGCAGTACGAGGCCCTGCGGCAGAGGGTCGAGAGCGGCAGCGGCGCCTCGCTCGACGGCCTCTTCGACGAGAAGGGCTACTTCAAGAAGCTCAAGGCCCAGAAGAAGCTCCCGCTCAAATCTCCGAGCGCGGGAGCGGTCCGGCCTGCTCAGGTACGATCCGGCGCGGAGACGGCCGCGGCGACGAACGCCGCCGAGGACAAGGCCGGCGCACCGGCACGGAAAGTCCGGATCCTCCAAGGCGCCTGTCCGGCGTGCCGGACCCCGTTCGCCTTCCGGCTGGTGGCCAAGCCTGACGAGCCGTGGCAAGACATCCCGTGCAAGTCCTGCGGCAAGACGTTCCGCCTCAGGTTCGACGGCGTAGACAAGTAACACCTCAAGGAGGGCAGCGATGGCCTATCCCGGGATCCTCGATCTTCAGGCGCTGGCCAAGCTCAACGACATCGATCCGGCCGCGGGCGGTGCGGCGGCGATCGGCTCGCGGTCCATCGACGCCGACGGCGACGGCCGCCCCGATCTCTATCTCGTCGACACCGACGGCGACGGGTCCGTCGACGGCGTCGTCCGGGCGGTCGACGCGGACGGCGACGGGATCAACGACACCTTCATCCAGTACGACGAGAAGGGGACGGTCGAGTCGATCGGCCGGGTCGATCCCGCGACGGGGGCGCTCGACGTCGTCTACGAACAGCCCGACGCCTTCGACGAGATCCTCGGCTCGCTCGGCCTGGCCGACCTCGAATCCCCGGAGGAGGCCCTGTTCACGTCGTTCGAGGATCCCTACATCGTCGATACGTACGGGACCTCCGGCGACGAGGTTCCGGAAGTCATCGCGCCGCCGGTGGCGGACGAGCCGCCCGCCGAGGCCGCGGACCTGCGCGTGACCGAGGTCGACGAGAACGAGGCGGCGGCGCTCGAGGGGGGGGCCGCAGGCGCCGAAGCGCCGCCCGAGGTCGTCCCCCGGATCGTCGAGATCGAGGACCGCAGCGGCGGCGAGGGCTCCAGCCTCTGGGCCAAGGTTGACGAGGACGCGGACGGGCTGGCCGATAACGACGTCCGGATCGAGAAGACGAGCACGGGCACGTACTACGGCGACATCAACAAGGACGGCTATTCCGAGGATGTCGCGACGGACCTGGACCTGGACGGCCGGATCGACACCGTCGACACGACCGGTCGGGGCTCGTCGACGGACACCGT
The DNA here is from genome assembly GCA_026393955.1 of Candidatus Aminicenantota bacterium. Taxonomy (GTDB): domain Bacteria; phylum Acidobacteriota; class Aminicenantia; order Aminicenantales; family Saccharicenantaceae; genus RBG-16-66-30. The sequence continues at coordinate 6,477 of JAPKZE010000403.1, read as the reverse complement.
CGGGGCGGACCAGATCGTCGAGCCCGGCTCGGACCATCTCGTCGACCACGGGTCGGGCGACGACGACGATGCCGGGGCCGTCGAGACGGCCGCGGACGACGAAGCGTCATCGGGGACCGACTACGACGCGGGATCCGGCACGGAGATCGATACGAGCAGCGACAGCGGCGGGTCCGTCGACACCGACAGCGGCGGTTCCTCCGGCGGCGACGACACGGTCTAGCGGCGCGGGCCCCGCGGAGTTTGCGCCTGGCCGGCTAAATCGCGAACAGGCTTTCCGCCTGCTTCTTGAATCCCGAGTGCGAAAGCGCCTGCCACACGGGCGTCGACCGGTGCATCAGGAGCTCCCGCGTCCCGAGCGACACGACGACCGTGAACTCGAAGCCCATCCAGTGCTTCGGCCAGTGGGAGCCCAGGAATTCCGCGACCCCGGCATCCACCGCGGGCGCGATGAGAACGGGGTAGACCAGCAGCTGCTGCACGGCATTGCGGGCGAAGAAGCCCTTCTTGGCGTTGGCGAACTCGAAGACGGCCCGGCTGTAGTCCTTGACGTAGGCCGCCGTCGCGGGCTCGCTCAGCACCTTGACGCCGCAGACGGCCGTGACCATGCCGATCTGAGCCAGCTCGAATTTCTTGCGGCGGAGGAAGCGGTCGAGGCCGAGCACGGCCGGCGGCTCGATCTTCTCGAAGCTGCCCGCGGCCAGACGCCCGTCGAGCCCGGCCAGGTAGTCCGCGGCGAAAGCGGCGCCGCCGGCGCCACCGGCGACGGGTCCCGTAGGGGTTGACCCCGCTTCAGGGGCTCCCGACGGGGCGAACCCTTTGCCGCAGGCGGTGCAGAACTTCGAATCGGCCGGGATCTTGGCGCCGCACTCCGTGCAGAACTTGGCCGGCCCGTCCGGGACGGCCGGCGGCCGCACCAGGGCCTGGCCGCAGCCCGTGCAGAACTTGCCGTCGTCGGGATTCTCGAAAGCGCAGGAGGCACATTTGATCATGGCATTCCCCGTTCAGACCTGAAGTCCCTTTTCTTCGCGCGAGGCGAGTATCCAGCCGTAGACGCCCGAACCCAGAAGGCCGATGTTGATCAGAATGTAGGTGACGGGGCCGGAAAGCCCTCTCAGCAGAAAGATCGTTCCGAGGACGCCCATGGCCAGGAACAGCCACTTGGCGTACTTGAAATCCCCCTTGGCGACGAGCGTGACGGCATAAATGTTGAGGCCGGCCAGGGCGGCGTCGAGGACGATGAGGAACCACTGCAGCCCCGAGCCCGGGACTTGGCTCGCGTAGGCGCCGTAGGCCGCCCGGATCTGGGAGAGTTCCGAATACATCAGGAAGATGCCGAACGCATAGAGGGCCGCGCCGCCGCCGAGGAGCATCTTGACGCGTTGGACCGTCTGGCTCGGGGCTTTCGGTGCGACCGCGCCGCCGGCGCCCGGACCTCCGCCGGGGGACCGTTGCCAAGGCTGGCCCTGCCGCGAAACAGGCGGGGCGCCCACCGGCCGGCCGCAGCCCTTGCAGAACCGGCTGCCCTCCGGGCTCTCGGCGCCGCATCCGGCGCACCTGAGGCTGACGGGTGTTTTCGGGAGCGCCACTCAGCAGCCGGCGCAGAACTTGCTTCCCGGGGGATTCTCGGCCTGACATACGGGACAGGAGATCATGCGGCCCTCCTCGATGTCCGATTGCGGGGATTATAGTGAGCCGGGCTCGGGCTTGTCAACGCCCGGGCCGCTCTCTCCGCGCGTCCTGGCCGATGCGGCCATGCGCATCCGCGATCATTACCCGAAATTGAAAATTAAAACTGGCAAGTCAGAAAGGCCCTGATCTCATAGACCTGCCGGGTGCTCGGGGCGAGGTTCTCGAAATCGATGTGCCTTCTGCAGTACTCGACCTGGACCCCGCACCCCAGGCCCCTGTACAAAGGCGCCTTGATATTGCCCCAAGCGACGTCCCAAGCTTCCCGGGTCGACTGCCCTTTCATTGTGAAGAGACCGAAGTGGCGCCAGCTCAGGGATACGTACCGGAATCCGCCGTGATCGAGATCCGCCTCAGCCCAGGCGGTCAGGCCCGTCCCGTAATTGTAGGTCCGGCGCTCGCCGTCGGGCTCCCTGGAGATGTCCTCGGCGCCTCCCAGGGCCATCACGCCCAGCCGGGCGGCCGTCGTCAACCGTGTCCGCGGCGAGAGCTCGAAGCCCGAGGTCAGGGAGCCCAGAAACGATGAGCCGCCGAGCCGCAAGGTGTCGAAACCGTAATATTCGTAATTCTGGTTGATCGAGAGGAAGTGCGAGCTTCCGCCGCTCCCGGCCAGGGGCTTGCCGATGAGGGCCCCCCCCAGCGAAATGGAGAGATGGGGCCGTTCGGGCCCCCATCTCAGACGGCCCCGGGCGTAGAAAACGTCGAACGGCTTTCCGCCCCAGCCTGACCCCGCGGGGTCCCCGTATTCGAGGGAGAAGCCGAAGAGAGGAACGGCCCTGTCAGATTCGAGCTCGGGGCTGTGAGCGAGCATCCCGCTGGCCAGATAGACCTCTCCCCACAGGGGGACCTGGGGAACGAGACCGCTCCCGGGGCCTCCCGGCGCGTCTGTGTCCTTGCGCCCGTCGAAGAGCCGGTTGAGGGCGCCGACCGGGTTGAGGACGAACGCGGCCGCCTCGCGCCAGATGCGCCCGAACCCCCTGGCATTCGCCCTGCGGACCTGCGCGGACAGCCGGAAGGTCGTTTCGCCGATGACGCAGCCGCCGAGCGTCGTCGTCACGAGGTCGTTGATGCTCGGCCTCATGCTCTCCATCATGGTCTCCCACATCAGGCTGCCGCCGAACGCGCAGAGGGCCGAGCCCCAATAGTTCAGCCCGTTGGCCCGGCCGCAGCTGAAATAGACGCTGCCGTGGTAGGGATGATTGTAGAAATTGGCGAAATAGGCGGTCTGATCGAATTCGAAAGAATCGCGCAGGTTATCGCGGACGGTCTCCCAGCTGATGTAGGAGTAGGACTCGTCCGAAAGGTAGTGGTTGAGGGTCCAGACGAAGATGTTGGAGGCGGCCACCTCGGCGGCCGCGGTCAGCGGCTTCGGCCGGGCCGGGCTTTCAGGGAGAGGCCGCAGGTTCGAGAGCGACAGACAGAGAACGATCGCGGAGGACAGTGCGCTCGCGATGATCATGTCCGCCCTCAGAACGAGAACTTGATGCCGAGGCCGAGCTCGAATCCGTAGAGGTGGAGCATGTCCTGGGCCAGGGGATCGGTCATGCGGATGGGTTCCTCCCGCGGCAGCTCCTCGACCCAGGTCTTGACCATGTTGTAGCGGGCCTTGGCGCTGACGTGCAGCGTCCGGGAGATCCGGACGTCGAACCCGCCGCCGAGCTGGAGGGCGATGCGATCGACGAAATCCATCTCGACCTCGGGCGGCACGTCGGGCGCATAGCCGATGAAGGTGCAGCCGACCCCCAGAAGGCCGTAGGGCAGGACGCGTCCGTGCGTCACCAGGAAGAACTCCTGGTTGACGAGCAGCGTCGTCATGTTCATCCGGCCCGCCGCGAGGCCGGCCGCGCCTTCGGCGACGGAGACGTCGTAGCTCTCGAGGAGGACCTCGAGTCCCATCCGGTGGCCCGTCCTGAAGAAGACCCCGGCCCCGTATCTCCGGCCGGTGCCGAAGCCTTCCTCCTTGACGGACACGGCCCCCGCGTCGACCTCGACGGAGAATCGGGGAATGAAACCTTCATGGGCGCGGGCCTCGGCGGACGCCAGCAGCAGCGTGATCGCCACGGCCAGCCCCGTCACCGCGAGCCGGGTTTTGAGTGTCCTGGTCGTCATCGCGCTCCTCCTGCTCAGAACTGCCACGTGACGAAGGCCCGGGCTTCGAACAGCTTCCGGCTGCCCGGCTCGAAGGGCTCGAACTCGTATCGCCGGGCGCAGTATTCGGCCGCGAAGCCGACCCCGAAATCGGCCAGGACCGGGATGGCGACCTGGCCCATGAGGATGTTCCAGCCCTCCCGGCCGGCCCGGCTGCCGGGGACGTTGAGATCGAAGAGCTGATAATGCCGCCAGTCGAGCGAGAGGTATTCGAAGCCCTTGGCGGCCACGGCCAGGTCGGCGGCCGCCGTGATGCCGGTGGCCAGGTTGTAGGCCCGCCGCTCGCCCTCCACGCCGTAGAAGTCGTCCGAGGCGCCGAGCCCGAGCCAGCCCAGCCGGGCCGAGGCCGTCAGGCGGACGTTCGGCGGAAGCTCGAAGCGCGAGGACCAGCCGGCCGTGAAGGACGTGCCGCAGACGCGCATCGTATCGATCCCGTAGTATTCGTAGTGCTGGTAGACGCCGAGGAAGTGGCCCGACCCGCCGCGGCCGGCGTAGGTCTTCCCGGCCAGCGCGCCGTTGATGAACAGGGACAGGTGGGGCCGGTCGGGCCCCCAGCGGAGGCGGCCGTCCATGGAGAACACGTCGAAGGGCTTCCCGGTCCAGCCCGCGCCGGCGGGGTCGCCGTAGTCGAGCGTGAAGGCGATCGTGGGGGCGGCTTCGCTGCCGGAGAACCCGTCGCTCCGGGCGATGACCGGGCCGGTCAGCTCGAGCCAGCCGTTGAGGATGCGTCCGACGTCCGGGCTGCCGGGCAGGCTGGGGTCGCTGTCCTTGCGCCCGTTGAAGAGCCGGTTGACGCCGCCGACCGGGTCGAGGATGGTCCCGACCAGCTCGCGGAAGAAGCGTCCCGCGCCGCGGGCGTCCCTCTTCCGCACCAGGGCCGAGAAGCGGTAGCCGACCTCGCCGAAAACGATCCCGCCGCAGGTCGTCGTGACCAGATCGTTGATGCTGGGGCGGTATTTCTCCATCATCATCTCCCACATGAAGCTCCCACCGAGGGCCGACAGGGAGGCGCCCCAGTAGCCGAGCCCGTTGGCCCGCCCGGCGCTGTAATAGAGGTAGCCGTGATAGGGATGGTGATAGAAGTTGACGGCATACTGGCTGCGGTCCCACTCCCAGCCGTCGCGGAAATTGTCGCGGATGGTTTCCCAGCTGATGTAGGAGTAAGCCGCGTTGCCGGCGTAATGGAGGAAGGCCCAGACGCCGAAGTTGAGGCCGGCGACCTCGGAGGCGGCGGTGAGAGCCCGCGTGGCGACCGGCTTCTGCGGGGGAGGAGGCGGGGAGGGCCTGGCGGCCGGCGGCGCGATGCCGCCAAGGGCCAGGTTCAGGGCGATCGCGATGGCGGCGGTCGAGAGCGTGATCATCTCGGTTCCCCCGGAGCTGGTCTCATGGCGCCCCCATCATGCCTCCGGGCCGGCGGGGAGTTGTCAAAACGATGTCAACAAACCGTCAAAGGTCGCTCAAGGAAGACTTGGCACGGGGGCGGGGAATTGATATGGTGTCCCTTGATCCGGAGGCCCGCTATGAGAAGAGTCGCCGCCCTGTGCATGTGCCTGTGCCTGGCCGTTCTCGGAACGGCCGCCGCCTGCGCGCGCCGGTCGAACGGACCGCCCGCCGGATCCGCGGCGATCGGCATCGACGAGCTCGTCCGCCTCGATCTCCTGCCGCGGCTCAAGCGGTCCGTCAAGGTCGGGCTCGTCTCGAGCTACGACCGGACCGGGGGCAACGACGACGGCTTCAGCGGCCGGTACTCGTTCGTCCGCAAGGAGCCGGGCGGCCTCGTCCTGGCCGATCTCGAGGGCCCCGGCGCGATCTACCGAATTCACACGCCGACGCCGACGGAGGACGTCATCGAGTTCTATTTCGACGGGGAGGCCTCGCCCCGGCTCCGCTTGAAGGTGATCGAGCTCTTCGACGGCTCGCGGCCGCCGTTCCTCGCGCCGGTGGCCGGGTCGGGCGTCGGCGGCTACACCTGCTACGTTCCGCTGACCTACCGGCGGTCCTGCAAGGTGGTCGTCAAGGCCGAGAGCTTCCAGTTCTACGACATCAACTACGCCGTCTTTCCTGAGGCGACCGACGTCCGGACCTACGAGGATCCGCCCGGCCCGGACTTCCTGGCCCGGGTCGGGAAAGCGGCCGACCTCCTGCGCCGGGCGGGCACCGATATCAGCGACGTCCTTGTCCCGTCCGGAGCGTCCGTCTCGACGACGGCGGTCAAGGCCGTGCTGGCGCCGGGCGGCACGGCGGTCCTCTACGAGACGTCCAAGCCGGGCCGGATCGCCGGCCTCAGGATCGGGCCGGCCGCCGCCTTCGCGGGCGCCGGACGCGACGTCCTCCTCCGGGCCTACTGGGACGGCGCGGCGGAGCCGGCCGTGGACGTCCCGGTCGGCGACCTCTTCGGCTACAGCTTCGGCGAGCCGGCGGTCCGCTCGCTCATGCTCGGCACGACCGACGAAGGCGTGAACTACCTCTACTTCCCGATGCCGTTCGCGCGCGGCGCCCGGATCGAGCTCGTCTCGGAGCGGTCGGCGGGCGGTCTGCCCATCGGCGTCGAGGCCGAGGTGGTCACGGCGAGCGCGGGCCAGACGGCCGACGAAGGCCGCTTTTACGCCCGCTGGCGCCGCGAGGACCCGTGCGTCCAGG
>JAPKZE010000015.1 GCA_026393955.1 Candidatus Aminicenantota bacterium | reverse complement strand
GGGGAGCTTCTGGCGAAGCTGCAGGCGCAGAACATCGACGCCCTGATCGCCGTTGTCGGCGGCCGGGGGCTGAGCATTCTCTACAAGCTGCATCGCAAGGGGCTCAACACCGTGTGCGTACCGAGGTCGCTCGAGAACGACATCGCCGCCACCGCGGTGTCCTTCGGGTTCAACAGCGCCCTCAGCGTCACCATCGAAATGCTCGACAAGGCCCGTCAGGCGGCCCAATCGGCCCGCAAGATCGCCGTGGTGGAGGTCCTGGGAGAGCAGGCCGGATGGCTGGCCCTGCAGGCCGGCATTGCGGTTGGCGCAGACGCCGTGCTGATCCCCGAGATCCCCTGCGATCTGAAGATGCTGGCCGCCAGGTTGGAGGAAAAGATATCGGCCAGGCGGCCCTACGGGCTGGTGGTGGTGGCCGAAGGGGCGAGGATCGTCGATCGCCCGCAGGCCCGGGCGGATAAGCCGTCCGCCGATCCCCTCAAAGCCACGCTGTCGCCGCTGGCCACGGGTGATGCCAGCGATCACGTCATCAAGCGGTCGGGTCAGGCCGCCGAAGCCGTGGCGACCGGGCTGCAGCTGCTGGTCGCCGAGGAGACCTTTCCCCTCGTCTTGGGTCTCTGGACCAGGGGCGGCGCTCCCACGGCCGTCGACCGCCAATTGGGGATGGCTTACGGGGTCGGGGCGGTGCGGGCCATAGGCTCCGGCCAGTATGGGACGATGGTCGCCTTTGTCCCCCCTGACATGAAGCTCGTGCCCCTCGCGGAAGCGATCAACAAGGTCAGGACGGTGCCCGCGGACAGCGAATTCATACAGATCGCCCGGTCCCTCAACATCTATCTCGGGAGCGCACTGTGAAAAACCAACCGACCAATCCATCCGATCTCAAGGGAACCGTGCTGAACATCCAGCGATATTGCAGCCATGACGGTCCGGGCATCCGCACGACCGTCTTCCTCAAGGGCTGCTCTTTGCGCTGCAAATGGTGCGGCAATCCCGAGAGCATCGCCTTCAAGCCGGAGCTGTCCTACGACCCCCAAAAATGCACCGGCAAGGCGTGCGGCCGGTGTCTCAAGCCCCCCTTCCCTGAAGGCGCCTTTTATTTCGTGGAGGGCGACGATGAACGCGTCAAAGTCAACTGGGATCTGGCCGCGGACTGCGACCAGGCCTTGGCTTCGCTCTGCCCGACAGGCGCGCTCGAAATGTTCGGCAAGCTGATGACCGTCAACGAGGTGCTGGACGAGGTGGAGAAGGACGCCTCCTTCTACCGGAATACCGGCGGCGGCATGACGATTAGCGGCGGCGAGGTCATGCTTCAACCCGACTTCGCCGCAGCCCTGCTGAAAGGGGCCCACGAACGCGGCTTCAATACGGCCGTGGAAACAGCGTGCAATGTGCCCTGGTCTTTCATCGAAAAAGTCCTTCCCCACGTCGACACGATGCTGCACGACCACAAGCTGACGGTCCCGGAACGGCACAAGAAGTGGACCGGCGTGGACAACAAGCGGATCCTGGAAAACTTCAAGAAAGCCTACGAGACTTTTCCCGACGTCGTCTTCATCGCCCGGACGCCGCTGATCCCCGGCGTGAATGCCGACGAGGAGCACATCCGGGCGGTCCTGGAGTTCATTCGCCCGCACAAAAATGTGATCGACTATGAGCTGCTGCCGTATCACCGCTTCGGCTTGGGCAAGTACGAGCTCCTGGGCGAGGTGTACGAGCTGGACGATTATAAGACGCCGTCCGCCGACCTGGTCGCGCGCCTTCAGGCCATCATCGACGAAGCCTTCGGCCGCAAGGAGAAAACATCCCCCGGCGGGAATTGACTTCGCGTTCGAGCTCAGGATGTCAACACCAGGAGGTTATCGATGAGCCATTCCGACAGATCCGAGGCGATCTACGAGCGCTTGGCGGCCGCGCTGGAAGCGCTGCCGCACGGCTTCGCCCGCACGCCTTCCGGCGTGGAGATCAAGCTGATGAAGAAGGCCTTCACGCCCGAGGAGGTCTGGCTGGCCGGCCAACTGACGCGCGTCCCCGAAACGGCTGCCGAGATCGCCAAGCGGGTTGGCCGCGACGTTGTCGAGGTGACTGCGTTGCTCGAGAGCCTGATCCCGCGGGGTCTGGTCGCGTTGCCCGGATCGACGGCGGGGGGCGGAGTTCTGAAGGAGGACATGGAGGGCGAGAAGAAGTACCGGCTGCGCCCGTTCATGGTCGGCTGGTACGAGGCCGGCATGCGCCGCCTGGACAAGGAGTTCGCCGAGCTGTTCGAGCAGTTCATCACCGAAGGCGGGGGCGAGCGCGTGTTTGCGCCGCGGCCGGGGCTGCTCGGCGTGATTCCCGTACGGGGTTCGGTGAAGCCGGAGCATGTCCGGCGCGAGCCCCACATCGACATCGACGCCCACTTCCAGCGGCACGAGCGCTTTCTCGTCATCCCGTGCGTGTGCAAGAGGGAGCGGGAGATCCTGGACGACGACAGCTGTAAGCGGCCCATGAAGCGCTGCGGCTTCGTGGGTCTCCCGCCCCAGGCTCCGCTCGGCGAGACCGTGCTCGACCGCGAAGAAGCGATGGCCCTCTTGGCCAAGCTCGAGAAGCAGGGTCACGTCCACCTGGCGTTCTACGGCTTCACCATGTTCGCGGACGCGCCTCAGTTCATGGGCACGTGCAACTGCTGCTCCTGCTGCTGCGGGATCTTGCACGGCCCGAAGCTCGCGGGTCTGGACACGTCCACCAAAGGCCCGCAGAAATCGAACTACCGCGCCGTCATCGATGAGGAGAAGTGCACGGCCTGCCGCGCCTGCATCAAGCGGTGCCCCGTGGATGCCATTTCGGAAGGTCCGAAGCGAATGCCGCTGGCATGCCCGTGCGGAGTACTGCCGGAAATGCGGCCCGGCAAGTCGGTGATGGACCGCGACAAGTGCATCGGCTGCGGCGTCTGTGTGATCGGCTGCCCGGAGGACGCCATCGTGATGGAGCCGGTGTCCGAAGCGGAGTGGTTCCATGTTCCGTCCAGCATGGCGGAATGGGAAGAGATGCGCCTGGCGAATCTGGCGGCGCAGAAGTAACGC
>JAPKZE010000252.1 GCA_026393955.1 Candidatus Aminicenantota bacterium | reverse complement strand
AGGGTCGATGAATCCGGTAAAATAGGTAAGAAATGCCCATCTATGAATACTCGTGCCAGAAGTGCGGCAAGAGGTTCGAGTGCCTCGTGACCGCGGGAAAAGATAAGGACGTCGTCTGCGCCGAGTGCGGGTCGGCCGAGGTCAAGAAGCTCATCTCTGGTTTTGGCATCGGCGGCGGCTCCAGCCGCATCAAGGCCTCTTCCTCGAGCTGCACCAGCTGCTCGACCAAGTCCTGCAGCACCTGCCACTGAAGTTGAATTTGACTTGCCTCCGGCATTGACGCTTTAATAGCCCTTCGACCATGGAGCGCACCAGGAAGCCCGTCACCGTCCGCGTCGGAGTGGATACCGGCGGGACGTTCACCGACTTCGTCGTCTGGCGTGAGGGCCGGTTCTTCAACCGGAAGGTGCTCTCAACTCCGAAAGACCCATCGCTGGCCATCTTCGAGGGTGTCGGCGACGTCTTGAAGGACTCCCCCGCCGTCTTCATCGTCCACGGCACGACCGTGGCCACCAACGCGCTGCTCCAGCAAAAAGGCGGGCGCATCGCCCTGATCACCACGGCGGGATTCGAAGATGTCCTGGCCATCGGCCGGCAGACGCGGCGGAACCTGTACTCCCTCCAGCCCGAAAGCCGGTTCGAGCTCATCCCGGCCGAACGCCGGTTCGGGCTCCACGAGAGGACGCTCGCTTCGGGCGAGATCGAGAAATCCGTCCGGGTGACGGAGGTTCGCCAGCTCATCAAGAAGATCAAGCTGTCGGGCGCCGAGGCCGTCGCCGTTTGTCTGCTCCATTCCTACGCCAATCCGGCCAACGAGGAGGTCGTCGCGCGGGAGCTGGAACGGTCCGGCCTGCTCTTCACCGTCTCCAGCCGCCTGCTCCCCGAGTATCTCGAGTTCGAGCGGACCACGACCACGGCCGTCAACGCCTACCTTATGCCGGTCATGGACCGCTATCTCGGCGAGCTCGACCGCCGCATGGGCGGGGCCGACCTGCGCATCATGCAGTCGAACGAGGGTTACATCTCCCCGGCCCGGGCCCGCGTCGAGCCCATCCGCACGGCCCTCTCCGGCCCGGCCGGGGGCGTCGTCGGGGCCCGCGCTTTGGCCGCCGCGGCCGGCTTCGCCAACGTCATCAGCTTCGACATGGGCGGCACGTCGACCGACGTCTCGCTCATCGAGGGCGGCATCCGGCGGACCCACGAGAGCCGGGTCGGGGACTTCCCCATCCGGCTGCCCATCATCGACATCCACTCGGTCGGGGCCGGCGGCGGTTCGATCGCCTACACCGACCGTGGCGGGTCGCTCCGCGTCGGCCCCCAGAGCGCCGGGGCCGATCCGGGCCCGGCCTGCTACGGCCGGGGCGACCTTCCGGCGGTGACCGACGCGAACCTGTGCTTGGGCCGCCTCGATCCGGATTTCTTCCTGGGCGGGCGCATGAAGATCCATCCGGAACGGAGCCTGGCCGCCGTTTCGAAGCTGGCCCGGACGATCGGCAAAACGGCGACGGAAACAGCGCTTGGCATCGTGGCCATCGCCAACGCCAACATGGAGAAGGCCATCCGGGTCATCTCCGTCGAACGCGGCATCGATCCGCGCGCCTTTGCCCTGCTGTCCTTCGGCGGGGCCGGCGGCATGCATGCCGTCGAGATGGCCGCGCACTTGGGCATGCCCACGGTCCTTGTGCCCCGCAACGCCGGCGTCCTCTCGGCTTTCGGCCTGCTGATGTCCGATCCGGTCAAGGACTACACGAAGTCGCTCATGAAGACGGATACCCAGGTCACGCCGGCCCGGCTCGAAGCGGAATTCCGCGCCCTGGAAGAGAAGAGCCGCCGGGACATGCTCGAGGACGGCTTCGCCCTTAGGGACGTCGTCCTGGAGCGCTCGCTCGACTGCCGCTACCTCGGCCAGTCCTACGAGATCGACGTCCCCTACCGGAAGTCGCGCTCGCTCGGCCAGGCCTTCCTCGAGCTCTTCCACCGCCGGCATCAGCAGCTCTATTCCTACCGCCACGACCGCCGGCCGGTCGAGATCGTAAACCTCCGGATCAAGGCCGTGGCCGTCACCCCGAAGCTCCCGCTCGTCCGCGAGCCGCGGGCGGCCAGGCTCGATCCGAAGGCGCTCGTCAAAAGGCAGAAGATCCACACCGGCCGGACCGTGCGTGAGGGCGCGGTCTACGACCGGTCCCGGCTTCGCCACGGTAATACCGTTCATGGGCCGGCCCTCCTCATCGACCCGGAATCCACGACCTTCCTGCCGCCCGGCACCGAGAGCCGCGTCGATCCCTACCTCAATCTTATTGTCCGCAAGGCGGGACGCCCATGACGAAGGTCGATCCCATCGAGCTCGAGCTCTTCAAGAACGTCTTCGTCGCCATTTCCGAAGAAATGGCCGCGGTCCTCGGCCGGACGGCGCTTTCTCCCAATATCAAGGAGCGCAAGGACTTCTCCTGCGCCCTCTTCAACCGGTCCGGCGAAACGCTGGCCCAAGGCTCGCATATCCCTGTCCACCTCGGGGCCATGCCCCTCTCGGTCCAGGCGGCGCTCCGGGCCGTCACGTTCGAGAAGGGCGATCTCGTCATCCTCAACGATCCTTACCGGGGCGGGACCCACCTGCCCGACATCACCTGCATCTCGCCCGTCTTCCTCGGCGGAAAGCTCGAGTTCATCGTGGCCAACCGGGCCCACCATTCGGACGTGGGCGGCATGACGCCGGGCTCCATGCCGCTCGCGACCGAGCTTTTTCAGGAGGGCCTGATCATCCCGCCTCTCAAGCTTTACTCCCGAGGCCGCCTGAACCGGGACGTCTTCGACCTTATCCTGGCCAACGTCCGCACCCCCGACGAGCGGCGCGGCGACCTCCTGGCCCAGGTCGCGGCCAACGACATCGGCCGGACGAGGATCGAGGAGGCGGTGGGCCGCTTCGGCACCGGAAAAGTCCGCCTCTACGCCGGGCTCATCCAGGATTACTCCGAGGAATTCCTGCGCCGGACGCTGCGCGACATCCCCGACGGCGAATATGCGTTCGAGGACCATCTCGACGACGACGGGATCTCCGATCGCCCCATCCGCATCGCGGTCCGGATCGCGGTCCGCGGCGACCGGGCGGTGATCGATTTCGCCGGTTCCGCGCCCCAGACGACCGGGGGGGTCAACGCCAACTTCGCCATCACCTGCTCGGCCGTGCTCTACGTCTTCCGCTGCCTGGTCGAGGAGGACATCCCCTTCAACACGGGGCTGATGCGACCGCTTTCGATCCTCGCGCCTAGGGCTTCGATCGTGAACGCCGACTTCCCGGCCGCCTGCGCCGGGGGCAACGTCGAGACCTCGCAGCGCATCGTCGACGTCCTGCTCGGCGCCCTGGCCAAGGCGATGCCGGAGCGCATCCCCGCGGCCAGCCAGGGCACGATGAACAACGTCGCTTTCGGCGGCTATGATCCGGTGCGGAAGCGTCATTTCGCCTACTACGAGACGATCGGCGGCGGCATGGGCGGGGGCGCGGCGGCCCCCGGCCTCAGCGGCGTCCACACCCACATGACCAACTCGCTCAATACGCCTATCGAGGCCCTCGAGAACTACCTGCCGCTGAAGATCCGGTCCTACGGCCTCCGGAAAGGCTCGGGCGGCCGCGGGGCCAATCCGGGCGGGGAAGGCATCGTCCGGGAATACGAGTTCCGGGTCCCGGTGGACCTGACGGTCATCTCCGAACGGAGGCGCTTCGCCCCCTACGGCGCCCGCGGCGGAGACCCGGGCGCTTCGGGCCGTAACTCGGTCGATTCCCGCGGCCGGACGCGGACCTTAGGCGGCAAGGTCAACATCAAGCTCGGGCCCGGCGACGTCCTCCGCGTCGAGACACCGGGCGGGGGCGGGTACGGCAAGTCCAAGGGCTGAGCAAGGAGGCCCCCGATGACGATCCGAGCGCTCTCCGTCCTGTCCTTTCTTCTCATGCTTCTGGTCCTGACCGTGACACCCGCCTGTTCATCGGGCGTTGCCGGATCGTCCCTGGACATGCCCGTCAGGGGCGTCTGGATGCATCCCGGCTTCTTCGGGCCGGACAAGGCCGCCGCCGTCGAGAAGATGAGGGTGACCCTCGACGAATATGCCAAGGCCGGCATCAACACCTTGATCATGCTGGTCAAGGACACTTCGGGGCATGTCTACTTCTCGAGCGAGATCGGGGTCCCCGCCCCCGGCTGGAACTGGGACTTTCTCGCCGTCTTCCTGGACGAGGCGAAGAAGCGCCGGATGGACGTCCATCCCTGGTTCTGCGTCTTCCCCGAAGCAGCCATCCTTGGCCAAGTCCGCCAGCATCCGGAGTGGCTCATCCGGAGCCCGAAGGGCGAAATGGTCGGCGCGGTCAACCCGGCCCTGCCGGCCGTCCGGGAATACGAGATGAGCCTCATGCTCGAAGTCGTCCGGAAGTATGCAGTCGGCTGGGTCCACCTCGATTACATCCGCTATCCCTGCGAGCCGACCGAGCCCTTCTTCAGCTTCGACGCGGAGACCCTCCGCCTTTTCAAGGAGGACACAGGGATCGACATGGCCGCGGTCAAGTCCCGGGACACCGGCAATCCGGCCTGGAACGTCTGGCTGCGCTGGAACACCGACCGCGTCACCGTCTTCGTCCGCGAGCTCCGGACCGCGCTCAAGGCGACGGGCCGGCAGGTCAAGATCAGCGCCGCCGTGTTCCCGGACGCCGTCAACGCCCGGGTGGCCATCGGCCAGGATTGGGCCGGCTGGGCCCGCGACGGTCTCGTCGACATGCTCAATCCCATGCTCTACACCAACGACATCAAGCTCTACGAGAAGCTGACCCGAGAAGCCGTCGGCTACGGCAAAGGGCACACGTTCGTCTGCCCCGGGATCGGCATCGGCACGTCCCACAACCAGAACACGCCCGAAGGCATGCTCGAGGAGATGCGGATCACCAAGGCACTCAAGGGCGACGGGGTCGTTTATTTCTCGTCGTCGAGCCTCAAGCAGCCGTTCCTCGACGCCCTAAAGGCCCTCAAATTGGAGCGTTGAGAGCCTAGACCTTCTTGAGCTTGTCTTATTCGATGAGCAGCAGGCCCTGGTAGGAGACGTAGTTCAGGAGGATCATCACCCGCTCGCTGTCGCCGATCTCTTTGCGGAAGACGCCTTTCAGACCCTTGAGCGGGCCCTCGACGACCTCGATCTCGTCCCCGACGGCCGGTTCCTGGCCGTACCTTTCGAAGACGACGAGGCCGTCGCGCTCCCGGGCCCTGATGCCTTCGACGGTCTCCTCGGGGATCGGGGTCGGACCGGAGTCGTTGCCGACGACGCGCTTGACGCCGCGGGTGTATTTGACCATCTGGAACTGTTCGGGGTATTCGAACCGGAGGAACGCGTAGCCCGGGAAGAAAGGCACGATCCGCTTCTCCCGGACGTACTTGGGACAGTAGAGGGTGAACCCGCCCTCGCTGAAGAGCCTCTCGACCTGGCTCTCCTTCTTGGGCCTGGTGTTGACGACGTACCAGCGCTGCATCAGCGGCCTCTCCGTCCCGGGTCCGTGAGTCCCATGGCTCCGTAGACCGGGGGGCGGCGGTCTTCGAGGAAATGCCGGGCCGCGTGAGAAGACGCGTTCTTCGCGAGGTCGCAGTCCGCGTAGAGGATGTGGTCGCGCCCGCGGGGGGCCCGGGCGATGACCCGGCCGTCGGGATCGACGACGAACGACTCGCCGGCGAACTCGAGGCCGTCCTCCCGGCCGACGCGGTTCGCCAGGGCCGCGAAGTAGCCGTTCTGGAAGGCGGCCACCTGCAGCTCGGCCTCGTAGATGCCCTCGGCCCACTCCCCGACCGCCCCGGCCTGGGGCACGACGACGAGCTCGGCCCCGGCCAGTCGCAATCCCCGCATGAACTCGGGGAAATGGCGGTCGTAGCAGATGGCGACGCCGATCCGGCCCGCCGCGGTCCGGTGGACGAAGCTGTCCCGGTCGCCGGGGGTGTAATAGCCGCGCTCGTGGAATCCGGGGCCCTCCATGATGTGGACCATCCGGGTGACGCCGAGGAGGCGGCCGTCGGCGTCGATGACAGGGGAGGAATCGTAGGTCCGGTCCCCGTCGCGTTCGAACAGGTTCAGGACCGCGACCGTGCCCGTCTTCCGGGCCAGGGCGCAGAACAGGTCGGTCGTCGGTCCGGGGACCGTCTCGGCCAGCGACGCGCTGCCGGCCGTCGCCGGGACCTGGGGGTAGAACCGGGTGAAGGCCAGCTCGGCGAAAGCGACGAGGTTCGCCCCGGCCGCGGCGGCCTCGAGGAACGCGGCTTCGCCCCGGGCCCGGTTGGCGGCCGGGTCGTCCGTCGCGTGCTGCTGGACGAGCGCGATCCTCAAGCCCGGCAGGCCTTTTCGATATCGGCGACCTTTTTGGGGATGGGCGGGCCGAGGACCCGGCGCCCCGTCTCGGTGACCAGGACGTCGTCCTCGATGCGGGCCCCGCCGAAATCGAGGAACTTCTCGACCGCGTCGTAGACGATGAAGTCGCGGTGCTTCTTCTCTTTGCGCCAGAGGGCGTAGAGGGACGGGATGAAGTAGAGCCCCGGCTCGACGGTCAGGACATGCCCCGGCTTGAGCTCCCGGGCCATCCGGAGGTAGGCCAGGCCGAACTGCTTGCTCCGCTCGACCTTCTCGCCGTAGCCGACGTGGTTCTCGCCGTAGTCCTCCATGTCGTGGACGTCGAGGCCGATGTTGTGGCCGAGGCCGTGGGGGAAGAAGAGGGCGTGCGCGCCGGCCGCGACGGCCTCGGCGACATCCCCCTTCATCAGGCCGAGGGCCTTGAGGCCTCCGGCCATGACCCGGGCGGTCTGGAGGTGGATGTCCTTGAAGCTGACGCCGGGTTTGATGGCCTTGACGGCCGATTCCTGGCCGGCCAGGACGATCTCGTAGACGGCTTTCTGCCGGGCGTTGAAGCGGCCGCCTACGGGGACGGTCCGGGTGATGTCGGAGGCGTAGCCGCTGGCCGCCTCGGCCCCGCAGTCCAGGACCAGCAGCCGGCCCTTGACCAGCATGTTGTCGTGGGCGTGCATGTGCAGGGTCTGGCCGTTGATCGTGACGATGGGCGGAAAGGCCAGGTGCATGTCGTAGGCGAGCGCGATCCCTTCCATAAGCCCTGAGACCTGGTATTCGTAGCGGCCGGGCTTGGCCAGCTTCATGGCGGACAGGTACATCTCCTGACTGACGGCCACGGCGCTTTCCATCTCGCGGATCTCTTCTTTCGATTTGATGATGCGCTGATCGACGGAAGCCTTGATGAACGCGGCCGAGGCCCGGGCCTTGAGTTCCTTGACGGGAATGCCGAGCAGGTCGCCGAGGACGGTCATGTTGTCCGGACGGTAAGGCGGGAGGTAATGGACGGGACGGCCGGCCGCGAGGGCCTGGCGCACCTTCTCGTCGAAGACGGCCCGGGGCGCCGTCCGACGGACGCCGACCTCGAGGGCCCGCGCCTTGATCGTGGGCAGATTCCCCATCCAGATGATGTCTTCGATGCCGATGTCGTCGCCGTACAGGGTGTCCGTGCCCTCGTCCGCGTCGGCGATGGCGGCCAGTCCGGGCGAGGCCAGGCCGAAGAAATAGAGGAAGGAGCTGTCCTGGCGGTAGTGATACGGGTTGGCCGTGTAGTTCATCGGGCTCTCTTCGTTGGCCAGGAAGATGAGCAGGCCCGATCCGACCGACTTCCGCAGGAGCTTCCGTCTTAGGATGTACGTTTCGGCTTTGAACATGGGGACCTCCTCGGGATCGTTCGTGAAATCTCTTTATAGCAGATTGACCGGCCCGGTTCAATCGCGCCGCGCTCCGGCCCGATCTTTCGCATTGAATCCCCCCGGATGCGGTGCTATGATGGCCGGATAATTGCTAAGGAGGACGGCATGGGCGGTTTCTTCGGAGTCGTCGGCCAGTCGGACATCGTCGAGGACCTCTTCTACGGCACGGACTATCATTCCCATCTGGGCACCAAGCGCGGCGGCCTGGCCGTCGGCAACGGGAAGGGCATCGTCCGCTACATCCACAACATCGAGAACGCCCAGTTCCGGTCCAAGTTCGGCGAGGACGTCGGCAAGCTCAGCGGCACGCGGGGCATCGGCGTCATCAGCGACTTCGAGGACCAGCCCCTCCTCATCCGGTCGCACCTGGGCAATTTCTCGATCGCCACGGTCGGCGTCATCAAGAACATCGACGAGCTCGTCGCCCGGGCCTTCAAAGGCAAGTGCCTCCACTTCTCCGAGATGCGCGGCGGCGAGATCAATCCGACCGAGCTGGTGGCGGCCATCATCGACCAGAAGGACACCTTCGAGGACGGCATCCGCCATGTCGGCGAGATGATCAAGGGCTCGTGCTCGATCCTCATCCTGACCGAAGACGGGGTCCTGGCGGCCCGGGACCGCTACGGCCGCACGCCCGTCGTCCTGGCCCGGAAGCCCGGCGCCTTCGCCGTCTCGCTCGAGACCTGCGCGTTCCCCAACCTGGGCTTCGAGGTCGATCGCTTTCTCGGGCCGGGGGAGATCGTCCGGATCAGCCCCGACGGTTTCGAGACCGTCGTTCCGCCGGGCGACAGGCTCCAGATCTGCTCGTTCCTCTGGGTCTATTACGGCTATCCCGCCTCGGACTACGAAGGCATCAACACCGAGAACGTCCGCAACCGCTGCGGCGCGTTCCTGGCCCGCAACGATGCGGTCAAGGTCGACCTGGTGGCCGGCATCCCCGATTCGGGCATCGGCCACGGGCTGGGCTATGCCTCGGAAGCCCGCCTCCCCTTCCGGCGCCCGTTCGTCAAGTACACGCCGACCTGGGCCCGCAGCTTCATGCCCCAGAACCAGGACGTCCGCGACCAGGTGGCCCGGATGAAGCTCATCCCCATCCGGGAGATCATCCAGGGCAAGCGCCTGCTCTTCTGCGAGGACTCCATCGTCCGCGGCACCCAGCTCAAGGACACCATCCAGCGGCTCTACGACTTCGGCGCGGTCGAGGTCCACATGCGGCCGGCCTGCCCTCCCCTCGCGTTCGGATGCAAATACCTCAATTTTTCCAGGTCCCGTTCGGAGCTGGACCTGGCCGCCCGCCGGGCCATCGCCGCCCTCGAAGGCCCCGATTATCGCGACTTCGCGGAGTACGCCAAGTCCGGCTCCGCCAAATACGCCGCCATGGTCGAATGGATCTGCCGGACGCTCAGTCTGACCACGTTGCGCTACCAGCGGCTCGAGGACCTCGTTACGGCCATCGGTCTGCCCAAGGAAAAGCTCTGCACCTACTGCTGGGACGGGGTGGGGACGGATTAGGACCGGGAAAACGGGCGGAGGCCGGCTATTTCATTAGCCCCGCGAGACGCCTCAACAGACCTCTCAATTCGGCCAGCTTCGCTTTCTCATCGGCCGTGGCCTTCGACTCGATCTTTTTCATCAAGAACACGACCCTGTTGAACTCTTCCTGCGTGACGCTGCTTGAATTTTGCTTAATGCTCATCTCGAGCATAAATTCAGATTCCTCTTGGGTGAGATGCCTCCGAAGGATCGCTCGGGATCCTTCATGAAGCTGATCAAAGCGCCCGTTCGTCGAAGAAAGAGAAAAACCGGCTGCG
>JAPKZE010000247.1 GCA_026393955.1 Candidatus Aminicenantota bacterium | reverse complement strand
CGATGATGAAGAGATAGCCCTTGGGGCCGGGCGCGGACGGGGCCTTCGGCGCGCAGGCCGCCGCCAGGACGAGGGCGATCAGAGCCAGGAGCAGGCTGAGGGAACGGAACGTCGGGCGCGTCAACATGATTTCCTCCATTCGGGTCTTCAGAACGCGATCGCCAGGGCCAGGGGCTTGCCTGGCTCGACGCGGACGGGCTTGGTCAAGATGACCCGGATGGTATCGCCCTCTTTGCGGATCGAGGCCGCGGCCGGTGAACCCGCATGGAAGGTCTTGACCGAACGGATCGTCTTCCCGGCGGCCGCCGGCGGGAGGGCCAGGTCGATCTCTCTGAGGTCGAGAGCGCCGCTTCCGGCTTCGAGAGTGACGGCCAGCCCACTCCCCGCCTCCGTCTTTTGAGAATAGGTCCCCCAGCCCGAACCGGCCGTCCAGACCGTCCGGAAGTCGTCCGTGTTCATCTTCGGCGCGAAGCCGATCCTCATCTCGGGGCCCGAATAGGTCTGGCCCGACAAGGCCAGCAAAACGCCCCAGGAGGACATGGCCCGCGCGTAGTGGTGGCCGCATTCGACCTCGTTCCAGGGATTGCGGCGGACGCCGTCGTAGCGGTCGCGGACGGCCTTGACCACGCTCAGGCCCTCCTCGAGGAGCCCTTCGTAGATGAGGTGCGAGGCGACCTGGTACTCGATGCCCGTCCAGACCTCGTCCGAGTACGGGAAGGGCAGGGGCGGCCGGCCGCCCTTCGGCCACGAGCACAGGAGCAGGCCCTTCTCGTCGTTGAGGGCGTAGGTCCGCTGGACGTTGGAGAAGTTCCGGAAGTCGGTCAGGAAATTGTACTTGTAGATGGCCTGCAAGGACGACTTGATCCGGTCGGCCGGGAGATAGCGTTCGAGACCGGCGACCATGCCCAGCCATTGGCCGAGGAGCATGTCGGACAGGCAGCCCTCGCCGTACTGGTATTTCGTCTGCATGACCTTGTCGTACTTCTGGACGTAGAACTCGCCGTTCCAAAGAGTGGCGTCGTAGGCCGCCCGGCCCTTGTCGAACACGGCCATGTAGGCTTTGGCCGACGGGAAGTCCCCCACCGCGGCGGCCATGGCCATGCCGGCCTTGAGCGCGCCGAGATAGAAGGCGCCCATCATGCTGTTCGGGCCGAAGAACTCGATGTCGTACGTGTTATGCTGCTCGCCTTCGATCAGGCCGTCCCGGTCGGCGTCCCACTGCTTCCAGGCGTAGTCGAGGGCCTTCTTGGCCTGCGGCCACATCTTCTTGAGCCAGGCCAGGTCGCCCGAGATCTGCCAATCGCGGTAGAGGCTGATGATCCGCCCCAACTGACCGTCGGCGGCCGGCTTGAAGTCCCACAGGACCCCGCTCCCGAGCGGCAGGGAGGTGCGGAACATCATCGCGCCGTCGGGCTTGAGGTTGTTGAGGAAGTCGGTCTCGCGCATGGTCCGCTCGAGCGCGGGGAAGAGGAAGGCCAGCGACTGGGCGTAGTTCCAGACGTGGGCGCAGTTGAGCGGGCAGCAGCCCGACTGGTCGTCGCCGCAGCCCTCGAAGCCGAAGAAGTTCCCGCCCTCCAGGCGCATCCCCGTCGTCGTCCGGATGATCGAGGCCTGGCTGGAGACGGCGTCCAGGACGTAGGGCGGCAGGGTCGTCGCGAAGAAGGCGTCGTGGAAGGCGCGGCTGGCCTTCTCGAGGCGGTCGAGGTTCGTCTGGAGATATTCGGCGGCGGCCCAGGCGTCGGCGAAGGCCGTCGCGTAGTGGTTCTTGAAGATGCGGCCGCGCTGCTCGGGCACGACGTCGAAATAATTGAGGATGTTCGGGAAATTCCAGGACACGATGAAGGGCAGCACGACCTCCTCGCCCGGGCCGATCGTGGCCATGAGGCCGAGCGTCCCGACGTCGGTCT
>JAPKZE010000237.1 GCA_026393955.1 Candidatus Aminicenantota bacterium | reverse complement strand
AGACATTCTCCGAGGACCTCCTGGCCGGGCGAAGCCCTTCCGTCCAGTTCATTCTCGACGGCTCGAACGCCATGAGCGGCACCACGGCCGCGGGTTACGTCGGGGCCATCCTGCAGAGCTATTCCCAGAGGATCACGCTCGAGGCCCTGGCCCGGCGGGGCTTGACCGGCGTCACCTTTCCCCTGGCTTCCGAGATCCGGGTCTGGTACAACCCGGAGCTCCGCAGCGCCAACTTCCTCATCCCCGGACTGATGGCCTTCATCCTGATGGTCATCGTCACGGTCTCGACGGCCTTCTCCATCGTCCGGGAGAAGGAGCGCGGCACCATGGACCAGATCAAGGTCTCGTCCGTCCGGCCGCTCGAGCTCATCCTCGGCAAGATCGTGCCTTATGTCGCCATCACGCTCGGCTCGGCCCACTTGGTCCTCCTTCTGGGCCAGGTCCTCTTCGGCATCGGTATCCGGGGCAGCTACCCGCTGCTTCTTCTGGCCATGCTCCTTTTCGTCATGGGGGCGCTGGGGCAGGGGATCCTGATCTCCACGATCACCCGGACCCAGCAGGTGGCCTTCCTGCTGGCCGTGCTGACGACCATGCTCCCGACGTTCATCCTGTCCGGGTTCGTATTCCCCATCCGCAACATGCCCCCTGTCGTCCAGGCGGTGACCTACCTCGTCCCGGGCCGCTACTTCCTGGCCGCGCTGCGGGCCATCATCCTCAAGGGGGCGGGGATAACGGCCATTTGGGACCAATTCCTGTATCTGACGGCCTTCTCCGTGCTTTCGCTCGGGGCCAGCGCGGTCCGGTTAGGGAAAGGCGAGCGGGAGCGGACAACCCGGCGGCGGAGGCCCGGCGCATGAAGGCCATCCTGTCCATCATCCGCAAGGAGTTCCTCCAGCTCCGCCGCGATCCCCGGCTGCTGCCGGTGATCTTCATCTCCCCCATGCTCCAGCTGCTCCTCCTCGGCTACGCGGCCAATCTCGACGTCCGCAGCATCCCCGCGGTCGTCTGCGACATGGACCGGTCGGCGGCCAGCCGCGACTTCATCGACGGCTTCGTCAATTCGGGTTATTTCTCGGTCCGGGCCCGGATCGAGCGGATGGCGGAGATCGATCCCTTCCTCGACAACGGCCGGGCCTCCATGGCCTTCGTCGTCCCCCGGGGGTTCGGCGACAAGATGTCCGGCGGCCGGACGGCCTCGGTCATGATCATCGCCGACGGATCGGAGAGCCAATCGGCGACGATCGGCGTCAATTACGCGACCATGATCGCAGGACGGTACTCCCAGCGCATCATCCTCGACCGGTTCGAGCGGGCCAAGGGACCGGGCGTGAAGCCGGTCCTCGTCGACGCCGAGGTCCGGGTCTGGTACAACCCCGAGCTCCGCAGCCGGAATTTCATGGTCCCCGGCGTCCTCGGCCTGATCCTGATGATCATGACCATCTAGCTCGCCTCCATGGGCATCGTCCGGGAAAAGGAGGCGGGGACGATGGAACAGCTCATCGTCACGCCCATCCGTCCCCACCAGCTCATCATCGGCAAGCTCCTGCCGTTCGTCCTGATCGGCCTGGCCGAGGCGACCGTCGTCCTCGTCGTCGCGCACTTCTGGTTCGGCGTCCCCATCAGGGGCAGCGTGGCCCTGCTCTACGTCCTGTGCCTGGCCTTCATGCTCAACACGCTCGGCATCGGGCTGTTCATCTCGACCATCTCCCGGACCCAGCAGCAGGCCATGTTCACGACCATCTTCTTCATCATGCCGATGATCATGCTCGGCGGCTTCGTCTTCCCGGTCGAGAACATGCCCCCCCTCTTCCAGCTCGTCTCCCGGGCCATCCCGACGCGCTACTTCTTCGTCATCATCCGGGGGATCATGCTCCGGGGCGCGGCCTGGCCGGAGCTCTGGGACCAGGCGGCCGCGCTCCTCATCATCGGCACGGTGCTCTTCTCCCTGAGCGTCCTGCGCTTCCGCAAGAAGCTTGACTGACGGCCGACCGTCGCGGGCCTACTCGACGACGATCTCGTCGGCGAAGAGCCAGGCTTTGCCGCCCTTCCCGAAATGCCAATCGGGGACGACGCCGACCGACCTGGCCCGGACCCGGACGAAGCGGACACGCCGGGCCTCGAACGCGGCCTCGAAGTCTTTGACGACGATGTCGGCCAGCTGCGGCGGGACGTCGTTCCCGATCACTCCCACGGTCTCGTAGGTCTTGCCGTCGGAGGAGACGGCGAACTCCACCGAGGCCGGCAGGAAGACCCAGGAGTTGATGTTCTGGAGGCATCGGAGCGCGATCCTTCGAACGGTCCCGGCCGCGCCCAGGTCGACGACGGCGTCGAGGTCCGGGCCTTCGAAACCCTGCCAGCGCCCGTCGTTCATATCCTTCGAGCCCAACAGGCCGTCGGTGAGGGCCAGGTCGCCCCCGCCCGGGAACTTCTCGCTGAAGGGGAAGGCGAGGAGGGCCTTTCGTCCCGTCGCGGCGTGAACGAGGAACCGCTCGGCCGAAACCGCCGGGCTCAGCCTGACGCGTCCTTCGAAGGCCGCGGCCCGGACCTCGGTGGTCTTCTTCACGGCGAAGGGTTTGACGTATCGCTTTGAACCCGGCCCGGGATCGGTCCCGTCGGTCGTCAGGCGGACCGTGAGGCCGGGGATCTCGGTCTCGAGCCGCACCCGGATCTTGGCCCGGCCCGTCTCGGCGTCCGCGCGGATCGCGACCTGGTAGGCGCTTCGGGCGGCGTTCAGCCCGGCCGCATCGTAACGGGCGAGAAGGGCCCGGACCCGGCCCGCGAAATCCTCCCAATCGCGCCCCGTCCTCGGCGACCAGACGGCTTCGGCCAGCGCGGCCAGGCGGGGCAGGGCCATATACTCGGCGTGCCTCGCGTCGGATATGTACTCGGTCCAGAGATTGACCTGGCCGCCGAGGACGTGTCTGGCCTCGGCTTCGGTCAGGGCGTCGGGGACCGGCTCGAAGGAGTAGACCTGGCTGAGCGGCAGGTAGCCGCCGATCCCCGGGGGCTCTACGGCCGGGCTGCCCTGGTAATAATCGATGTAGCAATGGGACGTCGGCGACATCACGACGTCGTGCCCGGCCTTGGCCGCGGCGATGCCGCCCTCGGTGCCGCGCCAGGACATGACGGTCGCCTGGGGGGCCAGGCCGCCCTCGAGGATCTCGTCCCAGCCGATGAGACGCTTGCCCTTGGCGTTGAGGACCTTCTCGATGCGCCGGATGAAATAGCTCTGGAGCTCTTTCTCGTCGCCGAGCTTCTCGGCCTTCATCCGGGCCTGGCACTTGGGGCAGCGCGTCCATTCGGTCTTGTCGACCTCGTCGCCGCCGATGTGCACGAACGGACCGGGGAAAAGCTCGACGACCTCGGCCAGGACATTCGCCAGGAACGTGAACGTGCCGTCGTTGCCGGGACAGAAGACGTCGGTGATGGGCCAATAGCCGCCCGGCGGGACCGTGAACGGCCCGCCGGTGCACGAGAGCTCGGGGTAGGCGGTCAGGGCCGCCTTGGCGTGCCCCGGCATCTCGATCTCGGGAACGATGGTGATGTAACGCGAGGCGGCATAGGCGACGATCTCGCGGATGTCCTCCTGCGTATAGAAACCGCCGTAGGTCGCGGCCTCACCGGGCTTCTGGGGGTCCCGGGCGTTCCAGTGCTTGTCCTCCCGGTCGACCCGCCAGGCCCCGACCTCCGTCAGGCGCGGGTACTTCTTGATCTCGATCCGCCAACCCTGATCGTCGGTCAGGTGCCAATGGAAGACGTTCAGCTTGTGCATGGCCAGGATATCGATCCAACGCTTGACGAAGTCCTTGGGGAAGAAGTGACGGGAGCAATCGAGCATGCCGCCCCGCCAGCTGAACCGGGGCCGATCC
>JAPKZE010000487.1 GCA_026393955.1 Candidatus Aminicenantota bacterium | reverse complement strand
GGCCATGAACAGGCGGAGCCAGCGCTCCTCGATGTCGCCGCGCATGGCCAGGCCGACCAGGGCGTGCCGGGGCCGGCCGCCCATCGCGGCGATGTCGCTGAGGTTGACGTTGAGGGCCTTGCGGCCGAGCAGGCGCGGCGGGTGGTCGGCCAGGCGGAAATCCTGGCCCTCGACCAGGATGTCGGTCGTCAGCAGGAGCCGCTGGGGGCCCCGGACGAGGGCCGCATCGTCACCGATGCCGAGCAGGACGTCGGCCCGCTTCTCGCCGAAGGCTCGCCGGATCCTCGAGATCACGCGTCGCTCGCCGAGATGTTTCAGCCGCATCCCGCACCTCCCAAAGGGATTGTCCCTCTTGTCACGCTCTGACCGGACTACGCCTTCCCGGCCTTCTTCTCCCCGCCCTTCTTCCCGGGCTTCTTCGCGACCTTCGCCGGCGCCGGACCTAAGCTTTCGACCATGGCTTCTTTGAGGACCTCTTTGACATCCTGGACGAAGATGAACTCGATGTCGCGGATGACCTTTTTGGGGATCTCGTAGAGGTCCTTCTTGTTCACCGCCGGCATGATCATCTTCTTGACCCCGGCCCGCTGGGCGGCCAGGACCTTCTCCTTGATGCCGCCGACCGGCAGGACGTTGCCGCGCAGGGTGATCTCCCCGGTCATGGCCACGTCCCACTTGACCCTGACGTTGGTGCAGACGGACAGGAAGGCCGTGGCGATCGTGACCCCGGCCGAGGGCCCGTCCTTGGGGATGGCGCCCTCGGGGAAATGGACGTGGAAGTCGTTCTGGGAGAAGATCTTGCTGTCGATGCCGAACTCCGCCGCGTGGGCCCGGGAATAGCTCAAGGCCGCCTGGGCGGACTCCTTCATGACGTCGCCGAGCGATCCGGTGAGCTGGAGCTGCCCCTTGCCCGGCATCTTGGTCGCTTCGACGAACATGATCTCGCCGCCGACGGCCGTCCAGGCCACGCCGGTCGCGATGCCGACCTGGTCCTTCTTGAGGAGCTGGTCCTTGAAGACCTTCGGCGGGCCGAGGAGCCGCTCGACCGATTGGGCCGTGATCACGGTCGGGGTCTTCTTGCCCTCGGCCACCTTGCGGGCCACCTTGCGGCAGACCGAGGCGATCTCCCGCTCGAGATTGCGGACCCCCGCCTCCCGGGTGTAGAGCGCGATGATCTTCTTGATCCCGCCGCCCGTGAAGCTGATGAGCTTGGCCGTCAGGGCGTTCTCGGCGATCTGCTTGGGGATGAGATGGCGGACCGCGATCTGGAGCTTCTCCTCCTCCGTGTAGCCCGGCAGCTCGAGCACTTCCATGCGGTCGCGGAAGGCCGGCTGGATGGGGTCGAGGAGGTTGGCCGTGGTGATGAACAGCACCTTAGATAGGTCGTACGGAACGCCGAGGTAATGGTCGCGGAACTGGTTGTTCTGCTCGGGATCGAGGACCTCGAGGAGGGCCGACGACGGATCGCCCCGGAAATCGGCCCCGATCTTGTCGACCTCGTCCATCATGAAGACGGGGTTCTCCGTGCCCGCTCGCCGGATGCCCTGGATGATGCGTCCGGGCATGGCCCCGACGTAGGTCCGGCGATGGCCCCGGATCTCGGCCTCGTCGTGGACGCCGCCGAGCGAGATGCGGACGAACTTCCGGCCGAGGGCCCGGGCGATGGACTTGCCGAGCGAGGTCTTGCCCACGCCGGGCGGGCCGACGAAGCACAGGATGGGCCCCTTGATCGTCTTCGAGAGCTTCCGGACGCCCAAGTACTCGAGGATGCGCTCCTTGACCTTCTGCAGGCCGTAGTGATCGTCGTCGAGGATCTTCTTGGCCTTGACCAGGTCGAGCGTGTCCGTCGTGGACTTGTTCCAGGGCAGCATGAACATCCAGTCGAGGTAGTTCCGGACGACGGAGGTCTCGGCCGATTCCGGGTGCATCTGGGCCAGGCGGCTGATCTGCTTCTCGAGCTCCTCCTTGACCTCGTCGGAGACGCGGATCTTGCGCAGCTTTTCCTGGTAGATCCGGATCTCCTCCTGGATCTCGTTGCCCTCGCCGAGCTCCTTTTGGATGGCCTTCATCTGCTGGCGCAGGAAATACTGCTTCTGGAGCTTGTCCATCTCGCCCTTGGCCTCGGTCGAGATCTTCGACTGGACATCCAGGAGCTCGAGCTCACGGGTCAGCAGCTCGAAGACCTTCTTGAGGCGCTTGTAGGGGTCGGCGATCTCGAGGATGGACTGGGCCTCCTCGACCTTGAGCTCGAGGTTGGAGGCGGTCAGGTCCGCCAGGCGGGCGGGTTCGTCGGTGTTCAGGGCGAAGATGAGGGCCTCGGGCGGCAGGTTCTTGCCGAGCGAGGCCGCCCGCTCGAGCCCGGACCGGACGTTGCGGATGAGCGCCTCGGTCTCGAGGCCCTGTTCGGGCTTATCGGGCTCCTCCATGACCGCGACCTCGGCGGTGATGTGGGCCCCGTCCTCCTCGAAGGACTGGACCTTGGCCCGGACGAGGCCCTGGGCCAGGATGCGGACCCGGCCGTCCGGCAGCTTCAGCATGCGGAGGATCAGCGCGACCGTGCCGACGTCGAAGACGTCCTCGCGCTTGGGGGCCTCGACCTCCATGTCCTTCTGGGTCAGGAGGAGGATCATCCGGTTGGTCGACAGGGCGACGTCGATGGCGTTCTTGGATTTCTCGCGCCCGACGAAGAGCGGGGCGATCATGAACGGGAAGATGACGACGTCCCGGAGCAGGAGGACCGGGAGCTTCGACGGCACCTGGGGCTTCTGGCTCTGCTCGTCGAGGATGCCCCCCCCGATCTCGCCGCCGTTCTTGTCATCGATGCTGGCCATGAATATTCTCCGATCCTAGCCGCCGTTCCGGCGGGTCTTGATCTCCACGTCCCTCCGCTTCCGCGGAGGCTTCTTCAGGACGACCGTCAGGATGCCGTTCTCGAGCGCGGCGACGGCCTGGTCCGGGTCGACCGCGCCGGGCACGACCACGTCGCGCCGGAA
>JAPKZE010000149.1 GCA_026393955.1 Candidatus Aminicenantota bacterium | reverse complement strand
GCCGTCCCGCCCCTGCGGCCACGCGTCGTCGAGGCGGCCGGAGCGCTGTTCCTGAGCCGGGGCTTCGTCCGGGTCACCTCCGACGACATCGCCGCCCGGCTGGGCATCAGCAAAGCGACGCTCTACAAGCACTTCTCGGGCAAGGCGGAGATCCTGCGCGAGGTCGTCAGGGGGGTCTTGAACGATATGGGGGACCGGATCGAGCGTCTCGTCGACGACGCCTCGCTCGGCTTCGTCGAGAAGATGGTCGCCTTGATGTCCTTCATGGGGACCCGAATGGCCCGGTTCGAGCCGGTGTTCATCAGGGACCTCCAGAAACATGCCCCGGAGATCTGGAAGGAGATCGAGGTGTTCCGGAGGGACAAGATCGCCAGGAACTTCAAGATCATCCTCGAAGCCGGCCGCCGCGAGGGCTACTTCCGGGCCGACGTCGATCTCGATCTCCTCCTGGAGATGTTCGCCAGCCTGGTCCAGGAGTTCATCAACCCGGCCGCCCTCCTGCGGTCGGGGCGGTCGCCGGCCGATACGTTCGAGTCCGTCATCAAGGTCTTTTTCCAAGGCATCGTCACCGATAAGGGCCGCCGGGACTTCTCGTCCCGGACCCCGGGCCTGTTCATGCCCCGAAAGGAAGGCGCATCATGAGATCCAGATCCGTCGCCCTCGTCCTGGTCGCCCTCTCCGGCCTGGCCTGCGCCGGGAGATCGGAGAAGAACGCCATCACCGCGTCGGGGACGATCGAGGCGATCGAGGTCAACGTGGCCTCCAAGGTCGCCGGCCAGATCCTCACTCTCGCCGTCGAGGAAGGGGCGCGGGTCCGGCCGGGCGACGTCCTGGCCACGATCGATCACGCCACGGCCGACATCCAGCTCCGGCAGGCCGAGGCGGGCATCGATCTGGCCCGGGCCCAGCTCGCGCTGCTCCGCAACGGCTCCCGCCGGGAGGACATCCAGCAGGCCGAGGCCGCCCTGAAGCAGACCGAGGCCAGCCTCCAACTGGCCGCGGAGGACGCCCGGCGGATGCGCGAGCTCTTCCGGACCGCCAGTGTGACGGCGAAGAGCCGCGACGACGCCGAGGCCCGACTGACCATCGCCGAGGCCCAGCGCGTTTCCGCGACCGAGGCCTTGAGCAAGGTCCGGCAACTGGCCCGGCCCGAGGAGATCCAGGCGGCCGAAGCCCGGCTGGCCCAGGCCGAAGCGGCCCGGGACCTTCTGGCCAAATCGATCGCCGACTGCGCCGTCCTCGCCCCGGCCGGCGGGATCGTCACCCACAAGGCCGTCGAGGCCGGCGAATTGGTCTCCCCGGGCGCGACGGTGGTCACCCTGGCCGAGCTCGACAGCGTTTACGTCATGATCTATCTGGCGGAACGGGAAATCGGGCGGGTCCGCCTCGGCGATACGGCCGACGTCGAGATCGACGCGTTCCCCGGCCGCCCCTTTCCCGGCCGGGTGACCTACATCTCGCCCGAGGCCGAATTCACCCCCAAGAACGTCCAGACCAAGGAGGACCGGGTCAAGCTCGTCTTCGGGGTCAAGGTCGAGATCGAGAACAAGGAGGGCCTGCTCAAGCCGGGTCTCCCCGCGGACGCCGCCATCCGCGTCGTCCCCGAAGGCCGGTAGGGGCATGAGCGCCGTCCCGGCCGTCGAAACGGAGGACCTCGGCAGGACCTTCGGAGCCGTCGAGGCCGTCCGCTCGCTCGACCTCTCGGTCCGGGAGGGAGAGATGTTCGGTCTCGTCGGACCCGACGGGGCCGGCAAGACGACGACCATCCGCATGCTCTGCGGCCTCCTCCCGCCGACGTCCGGCCGGGCCTCGGTGCTCGGCTTCGACGTCGTCAAGGACGCCGAGCGGCTCAAGAGCCGCATCGGCTATTTCTCCCAGAAGTTCAGCCTCTACGGCGACCTGACGGTCGACGAGAACATCGAGTTCTTCGCCGAGATCCACCTCGTCCGCGACTATCGGCGGCGCCGCGAGGAGCTCCTGGAGTTCACCCGGCTCGCGCCGTTCCGGGACCGTCTGGCCGAGCGGCTCTCGGGCGGGATGCGGAAGAAGCTGGCCCTGGCCTGCGCCCTCATCCACACGCCCCGGATCATCTTCCTCGATGAGCCGACGACCGGCGTCGACGCCGTCTCCCGGCGGGATTTCTGGAAGATCCTGTCCAGCCTGCTCCGGTCGGGCATCACCATCGTCATGACCACGCCCTATATGGACGAGGCCGAACGCTGCTCCCGGATCGGGCTGCTGGCCCAGGGCCGGCTGCTGGCCGCCGACACGCCGCAGGGGATCAAGCGGCTCATGCGCGGCACGGTCGTCGAGATCGTCTGCCCGGAGATCCGCCGCGGCTTCGCCGTCCTGAAGGCCATCCCCGGCGTCACGGAGGTCCAGCTCTTCGGCGACCGCCTGAACGCCGTCATCTCCGATCCGGACCGGGAGGTCCCGCTCATCGAAGCGGCCCTGGCCGCGGCCGGCATCCCCGTCCTGCAGCGACGGACCCTCGCGCCGTCGCTCGAGAACGTCTTCATCTCGGTTACCCAGGAGGGACAGTCCCCTGCGGGGACAATCCCTCATCCCGCCACGAATGATCTGCCCGGAGGCCTATCATGACCAGGAAGATCCTTGCCCTCGCCATCGCCCTCTCTCTGCCGCTCTCAGCCTGGGCCCAGAAAAGGTCCCTGTCCCTCGACGAGGCCGTCGCTGCCGGGCTTGAAGCGAGCCCGAGCCTCCACGCCTCGAGGATGAAGGTCGAGGCGTCCGCGGCCAGGGCCCGCGAAGTCGCGGCGGGCGGGCTCCCGTCGCTCAAGCTTGGCGCCGGCTACGCGCGGTTGAGCGAGGTCCCTCCGTTCGCGGTCAGGATCCCCGGTTCGCCGGAGCCCTTCGTTGTCTCGCAGAGCTACGAGAACAGCTGGAACCTGAGGCTCTCGGTCCAACAGCCCCTGTTCACCGGCTATCGCCTCGAGGCGGGAACCGAATCGGCCCGCATGCTCGAACAGTCCGCCGGCCAGGATCTGGCCAAGGACCGCTCGGAGTTCATCTTTTCGGTCAAGAGCGCCTACTGGGGGTTGGCCCGGGCCCGCGAGCTCGGATCCGTCGTCACCGAGACCATCGGCCAGGTGAAGGAACACCTCAAGGATGTCCGGGCTTTCTTCGACCAAGGCCTGGTGACCAAGAACGAGGTCTTGCGGACGGAGCTGCAGCTCTCTAACGCGGAGCTCCTGGCCATCGACGTCCGCAACAGCGTCGAAGTCGCCCGGACGTCCCTCAACACCCTCCTCGGCCTTCCCGTCGATACGGAGATCGACCTGACGACCACGGCCGAGAGCATGGCCGCACGGGCGCCGGACGCCGTCCCCGCCGCGGACGACGCCGCGGCCTCCAAGACGCTCATCGAAACCGCTCTGGCCGTGCGTCCCGAGCTCAAGTCGGCCGAGTTCCGCATCAAGGCCACGGAAGCCGGACTGAAGGCCGCCCGATCGGGCTGGTATCCCCAGGTCTCGCTGGCGGGGAACTATTACTATCAACGTCCCAATCCCCGGTACATGCCGGTCCAGGACGTCTTCCACGGGACCTGGGACGTCGGCCTGTCCGTTTCGTTCGACATCTGGAATTGGGGCCAGACGAAGAGCCAGACCGAGCAGGCCAAGTCCCAGCTGGCCCAGGCCCGGGACGCCCACAAGCTTCTCGAGGACATGGCCGTCCTGGACGTCACCCAGAGCCGGCTGGCGCTGGCCCAGGCGCGCGACAAGCTCCGGATCGCCGGCCAGGCCGTCGGGCAAGCCGAGGAGAACCTGCGGACGTTCCGGGAGCGCTTCCGCCAGGGCGTCGCCCTCAATTCCGAGGTCATCGACGCCGAGCTGTTGCTCTTCCAGGCCAAGATCGCCCGGACCCAGGCCGCCATCGATCTCGTCCTGGCCCAGGCCCGGCTGGAGAAGGCGCTGGGGAACTGACGGACGAAGCAGGGGAGGACGCACCATGCCCGAACACGCCATCGAGGTCAAGTCGCTGGTCAAGCGCTTCGGCGACTTTACGGCCGTCGACGGCGTCTCGTTCGAGGTCGAGCGCGGACGCATTTTCGGCTTCCTCGGCGCCAACGGGGCCGGCAAGTCCACGACCATCCGGATGCTCTGCGGCCTCCTCGACCCCACCTCGGGAACGGCTACCGTGGGCGGCTACGACATCCGCCGCGAGCCTGAGCGGGTCAAGCGGGCCATCGGCTACATGTCGCAAAGATTCTCGCTGTACGAGGACCTGTCCGTCGCCGAGAATATCCGCTTTTTCGGCGGGGCCTACGGTCTGACCCGGAAGGCCGTGGACGCGCGCCTCGCCTGGGTCCTGGAAATGGCCGGCCTGGAAGGGCGCGGGCGGAGCCTGACCCGGACGCTCTCCGTGGGCTGGAAGCAGCGGCTGGCCCTCGGTTGCGCCATTCTCCACGAGCCCCGGATCGTCTTTCTCGACGAGCCGA
Source organism: Candidatus Aminicenantota bacterium (assembly GCA_026393955.1). Lineage (GTDB taxonomy): Bacteria > Acidobacteriota > Aminicenantia > Aminicenantales > Saccharicenantaceae > RBG-16-66-30. The sequence continues at coordinate 850 of JAPKZE010000149.1, read as the reverse complement.
CGGGCGGCGTCGACCCGGCCTCGCGGCGGCGCTTCTGGGAGCTCATCAACAGCCTGTCGGAGGGCGGCATCACTGTCTTCGTGACCACCCACTACATGGACGAGGCGGAATACTGCAACGATATCCGGCTCATCCACGCCGGCCGGATCGTGGCCGGGGGGAGCCCCCAGGAGCTCAAGACCCGGTATATCAAGAACCCGATCCTCGAAGTCTCGTGCGACCGGACCGTCGAAGCCATGGAGATCCTCCAGGCAGAGCCCTGGGTGCTCGAGACCTCGATCTTCGGCCTGACCCTCCACATCAGCGTGGCCGGGGAGGAAGAGGGGACGCGGCTCGTCCGGGCCCGGCTGGCCCAGGCGGGCATCGCCGTCGACCGCGTGGACCGGATCATGCCGTCCCTCGAGGACGTCTTCATCCACAAGATCGAGGAGCAGGCGGCGCGACCCGCCGCGGGGGAGGGAGGGCCGTGAAGCTCCCGTCCCTGGGCTGCCTCCGGCCCGTCATCAAGAAGGAGTTCCGCCAGATCCGCCGCGACTCCCGGTCGCTGCTCTTCCTGATCTTCCTGCCGGCCTTCATGCTCCTGATGTTCGGCTACGCCCTCAACTTCGACGTCAAGCACATCCCGCTGGCCGTGGTCGACGAAGACGGCAGCCGGGCCAGCCGCGACCTCGTCGACCGGTTCCACACGACCGAGTATTTCGACCTCAAAGCGGTCCTCTCGAAGACGGCCGCGATCGACCCGATCATGGCCCGGGAGGACATCCGGGCCGCCCTGGTCATCCCGCCCCGGTTCGGGGACGATCTCAAGGCCGGCCGCAGCCCCTCGGTCCAGATCATCGTGGACGGCTCG
>JAPKZE010000307.1 GCA_026393955.1 Candidatus Aminicenantota bacterium | reverse complement strand
GGGCAGGACCCCGAGGGAAGGACCATGAGCGATATCTTCGTCTCGAGGTACGAGAACGGCAGGTACCTGAAACCCGAGAAGCTGGGGCCCGCGATCTCTTCGAATGATCTCGAGCATTCGCCATACATTTCGCCGGACGGTTCTTACATCATCTTCTCCCGGGCCTCTCAGCAGAGGGCCCAGCTGGGCCTCTTCATCAGCTTCAAAAAGAAGGACGGCCGCTGGGGAGAGCCCGTCTGCCTCAATGAAGTCATCGGCTGTCCGACGGCCACGCAGTGCACCTATGTCACGCCCGACGGGAAATACCTCTTTTATGTCTCCTGGCTTTCGAGCAACTGGGCCTCATACTGGGTCAAGTCCGATTTCATCGAGAAGCTGAGGCCAAAATAGCCCGAGAAGGGCTTTCGCTTCCCGGAGCATCGGGCTTGACATCGCCCGCCGGCCGCAATACGCTCTTTGACAAGGTAAACCGTCATGAGGACGATTTCCGTCATCGACTCGCATACCGGGGGTGAGCCTACGCGGCTCATCGTCGCCGGGGGGCCCGAGCTGGGACGGGGGCCGATGGCCGAGCGGCTCGAACGGTTCAGGAGGGATTTCGATCTCTATCGCTCGGCGGCGGTCAATGAGCCTCGCGGCTCGGACGTCATCGTGGGCGGCTTGCTCTGCGAGCCGGAGGACCCGGCCTCCTCTGCGGGCGTGATCTATTTCAACAACGTCGGCTATCTCGGGATGTGCGGCCACGGGACGATCGGCCTCCTGGTCACCTTGGCCCACATGGGCCGCGTCCGTCCGGGAGAGCACCGCATCGAGACGCCGGTGGGGACCGTCACCGCGACGCTTCATCCGGGCGGCGAAGTGACCGTGGCGAACGTGCCGAGCTACAGGAAGACCAAAGGCTTCGCGGTCGACGTGCCTGGCTTGGGCCGGGTGTCGGGCGACGTCGCTTGGGGCGGCAACTGGTTCTATCTCGTGGAAGACCACGGCCAAACGCTCCGACTCGCGAATGTGGAGACCTTGACGGACGTCGCCTGGCGGATCCGCACTGTCCTGAATGCGAGCGGATATCCCGAAGTGGACCATATCGAGCTTTTCGGCCCGCCCGCCGCCGCGGGCGCGAATTCGCGCAGCTTCGTCCTTTGTCCGGGGAAAGCCTATGACCGCTCGCCGTGCGGGACCGGCACCAGCGCGAAGATCGCCTGCCTGGCCGCCGACGGCAAGCTGGCCGAAGGGCAGGCGTGGGTGCAGGAAAGCATCCTCGGCAGCACCTTCACCGGCCGCTATGCGATGCGGAACGGAACGGTCATACCGTCCATCACCGGCACGGCGTTCGTCACGGCGGAATCGACTCTGATCCTCGACGACGCCGACCCGTTCATCTGGGGGACCCGGGGCTGATGTCCGGTTGGGACGTGGCCGTTGTCGGAGCGGGGATCGTCGGGGCCGCTTGCGCGTCGGAATGCGCGCGCGCGGGCCTGTCCGTGATCGTCTTCGACCGCGGCCCCGTCGGCGGGGGGGCGACCGCCGCGGCGATGGGCCATGTCGTCGTGATGGACGACTCGGAAGCCCAGTTCGCGCTGACGTCGTTTTCGCGCCGTCTCTGGCGCGATCTCGCTCCGGAGCTCCCGGCAGATGTCCATTTTGAGGCCTGCGGAACGCTGTGGCCGGCGGCCGATGAGGAGGAAATGGCCGAGGCCCGGAGGAAAGCGGAGTTCTTGCGCGGCCGGGGCCTTCGGGCGGAAATCCTCGACGAGGACGGCATCCGGGAAGCCGAGCCGAACCTGCGTCCCGGCCTGAGGGGCGGACTGCTTGTCCCGGACGACTCCGTGCTGTATCCGCCATCCGCGGCCCTGTTTTTGCTCGGGCGCGCCCCGCGGAACAAGATCGTGCTCCGGACCGGAGCCGACGTCCGGGCCCTGGATCCGGACGGCGGCGTCGTCCTCGGCGACGGCTCGCGGATCAGCGCCGGGCTGACGGTCAACGCTGCCGGGTGCTGGTCGCCCGATCTGACGGCCGGGCTTCCGGTCAGGAAGCGCAAAGGCCACCTCGTCGTGACCCATCGCTATCCCGGCCATATCCGGCACCAGATCGTGGAGCTGGGCTATCTGAAGAGCGCGCATTCGGTGTCCTCGGATTCGGTGGCCTTCAACGTCCAGCCCAGGTCGAACGGCCAGATGCTCATCGGGTCCTCCCGCCAATACGGCGCCGAGCGCCCGGACGTGGAGTTCGGGATCCTCAGGCGCATGCTCGAGCGGGCCGCGCTTTACCTGCCCAGCCTCGAACGGCTCACTGCGCTCCGGTCTTGGGCCGGATTCCGCCCGGCCACCCCCGACAAGCTGCCGTTCATCGGGCCGTCGGCCGACAATCAAAAGATCTGGCTGGCCACGGGCCACGAGGGGCTGGGCATCACGACCTCTCTCGCGACCGGCCGGCTCCTGGCGGACATGATCCTGAACCGGCCCGAGGAGATCCCCTCCGCCCCGTATTCGCCGGCGCGCTCTCTCCCGGAAGATAAAGCCCATGACTGAGATCGTCAGCCTCACCATCAACGGCCGGCCGATCCGGGTTCCGTCCGGCACGGTCGTCGCCGTCGCCCTGGCGCTCGCCGGGGAATCGCGCTTCCGCCGCTCCGTCGGCGGACATCCGCGGGGCCCTCTCTGCGGCATGGGCGTCTGCTTCGAATGCTCCGTTACGATCGACGGCCGTCCGCACTGCCGCAGCTGTCAGACGCTCTGCGCGGACGGCATGGAAGTCCGGACCGATGAGTGACACCCGGTCCCGGTTCGAAGTCGTCGTGGTCGGCGCCGGGCCGGCCGGACTCGCGGCGGCGGCCGCGGCGGCGGAATGCGGCCGCCGGACCCTCGTTCTCGACGCCACCCCCTGGCTCGGCGGTCAGATCTGGAGGGGGCGGGAAGCGAAAGGCGGCCCCGGATCGGCGAAGCGCTGGCTGGCCAGGCTTCAGGCGGCCGGCGCCGCCGTCGCCCGCCAGACGACCGTCGTCGCGTCGCCCGGCCCGGGGGTCCTTCTCGCGGAATCGCCCGAGGGCCCGCGGGAAATCGAATGGGAGAAGCTAATCCTGACGATCGGGGCGCGCGAGCTTTTCCTTCCGTTCCCGGGCTGGACTCTTCCCGGCGTCGTCGGGATCGGCGGCCTGCAGGTTCTGGTCAAGGGCGGATGGCCCCTGGCCGGGAAGCGAATCGTCATCGCGGGCAGCGGGCCCCTCCTCTTCGCCGCTGCCGCCGAATACCGGGCCGCGGGCGCGGACGTCGTTCTGATCGCCGAACAGGCTGATCTGGCCAGGCTCGTCCGCTTCGGCCTGTCGCTCCCCCGGCTCGCGCCCGGGAAGATCCTCCAGGCCGCTCAATACCAGGCCGCCCTTCTGGGGGTCCCGTATCGCACGGGATGTTGGGCCGTTTCGGCGCAGGGCGCGGATCGGCTTGAGGGCGTCACGCTCCGAAGCGCCCGCAGGACCTGGACGGAGCGATGCGATGTTCTGGCCACCGGGTTCGGCTTTCTTCCGAATCTGGAGCTGCCCCGCCTCCTCGGCTGCCGCACGGAAAACGGCGCGGCGGTCGTGGACGATCGGCAGGAAAGCTCTCAAGCGGGGATCTTCATCGCCGGCGAGCCGACGGGCATCGGCGGGGAAGGGCGGGCCCTGGTCGAAGGGCTGATCGCGGGTTTCGCGGCCGCCGGCCGCCCGGAGCGGGCCGGGCGGCTTTGGCGAAAGCGCCGTCGGGCCTTGGCCTTCAGCCGGGCGATGGACCGGGCCTTCGCTTTGCGCGATGAGGTGAGGGATCTGGCTTCGCCCGAGACGCCGATCTGCCGGTGCGAGGATGTGCCCCGGCGCGACCTCGAAAAATACGGCGGCTGGCGCGCCGCCAAGCTCCATACGCGCTGCGGGATGGGCCCTTGCCAGGGCCGGATCTGCGGCGGGGCCGTCGAGAAGCTGTTCGGCTGGGATGCCGCCTCGAATCGGCCGCCCGTCTTTCCCGTCTCGATCGGGACGCTGAGGGAGCCGGATCCCCGCCCCAGCGGCGCTTCGGACTAAAAACGGCCTCGGGAGGCGGACGAGCCGCGGGCTCACCTCCCGCCTCAAAGGAAGTCCCCATTCCAAAGACCCGTTCCTCCTCCTTGTTCGATCAAGGGGGGGCTTGCGGACCGCGTTTCGGGCAGAGGAGTGGGGTGGGCGACAGAGGAAATGAACTTATCGATGTAACGGCGCCGATCTCGTCAGCTAGTTCTTCTTCTCCGGGCAACGGACGCTTTCGGGATAACTGGCGAAGGCCTGGCGCCGAACTCCGGGCAGGGCCTTGAGGAACTCCACGTTATCCCAGACGGCGTTGATCATGGCGGCGTTGGCCGCGGCCGTGTACTCCAGGAAGTCGGCTTTGGAAACCGTCGTGTGGATGTCGCCCAGCAGCCGTCTCGCGCCGCAGGCGAAATCGAAATCCTTCACGGACAGCACGCGAACCTGAGGGTTGACCGTCGTGCGGAAGTGGATGGCCAGCTTCTCCAGATCGTAGACGATGCTCCACTGCGTACCGCTCGAGGCCACCTTTTGCAGGATGTCGAAAGCGTAGGCCACCGGCTCGGCTTTATCGGTCGCATAGGACTCGGCCAGCCAGGCCGCCCGGGCGAAGCGATTTTCACTCGAGATGCGGCCGTCGGCGTTTGAGATCTGCGCCAGCCCGCCGCCGTCCAGGCTCCGGTAGTAGGCCAGGGAGTCCTCGTAGGGGCTATTGGCGCAGGCGGCCACGGGCAGGTCCGCGCCCCGGTAGCAGGTCATCTTGCCGGCGAGGTACTCGATCACCGCCGTGTCGCCCTTGGCATCGGCAACCAGGAAATGGAGCGGCGCCACCGAGTTGTCGGAGACGCGGATG
>JAPKZE010000086.1 GCA_026393955.1 Candidatus Aminicenantota bacterium | reverse complement strand
TGAACGAGGTCAAGACCAACAAGGAATACACCGCCCTCCTCCACGAGATCGAGGAGACCCAGCACAAGATCGACACGCTCGAAGAAGCCATCATCGCCGAGATGCTGGCCGCCGACGACGTCGAGGAGGAGATCAAGGCCGCCACCCACAGGCAGGGACAGGACGAGGAAAGCCTGAAGAAGGAAAAGCTCGTCCTCGACGAGAAGATGAAGGAGACCGAGGCCAAGTTCGCGGCCCTCAGCAAGGAACGAGAGGCTCTCCTCCCCCGCATCCCCCGCGAGCAATTGTCGCTCTACGAGTCCCTCAGCCTGAAGAAGGGCGGCGCCGCGCTGTCCCCCGTGACGGGCGAGTTCTGCGCCATGTGCCACATGCGCGTCCGCCCGCAGATGCTGAACGAGATCCGGGACAAGACCAAGGTCATTCTCTGCGAGGCCTGCGGCCGGATCCTCTACTGGACGGCCAAGCCCGAGCCGGTCAAGTCCGAGCCCCAAGCCGGGGAATAACCCCCCGCTCGCCGGCGTCAGCCCCCGATCGTCCCGTCATCCCGCCCGTCTTCCCCCGCTTCCCGGTACAGGGCGTCGATCGCCTCCTGGTACTCGGCGGTGACGTTCGCCCGCCGGACCTTGAGGGAGGGCGTGATCTCGCCCCTCTCGATGTCGAAATCGCGAGGCAGGATGACGATCCTCTTGACCCTCTCGTAGGACGCCAGGAGCGGCGTGGCCCGGTCGGCCTCGGCCTTGATGAAGTCGACGATCCGGCGGTTCTTGCAGAGCTCGTCGACCGTGGCGAAGGCGATCCCCTGGGCCTTGGCGTAGTCCCTGAGCTTGTCGAAATCGGGCACGACCAGGGCCGCGATGAACCGGCGGCGGTCTCCGATGACCACGGCGTTCACGATGTAGGAGCTCGACTTGAGGAGGTTCTCGATGGGTTGGGGGGCGATGTTCTTCCCGCCCGAGGTGACGATGAGGTCCTTCTTGCGGTCGGTGATGACGAGAAAGCCGCCGGCGTCGAGATGGCCGATATCGCCCGTGTGGAACCAGCCGCCCTCCATGATCTCCCGGGTTTCGGCCTCTTTCTTGTAATAGCCCTTCATGATGTTGGGCCCCCGGGCCAGGATCTCGCCGTCCGCGGCGATCCGGATGTCGATGCCGGGGGCCGGTTTGCCGACCGTCCCCAGCCGGATGGCCTCGAAGGTGTTGATGGACAGGAGGGGCGAAGTCTCGGTCAGGCCGTAGCCCTCGAGGATGACGAGGCCGATGGCGTAGAAGAACTCGGCGATGTCCTTCGAGAGCGGCGCCCCGCCGGAGACGAAGAAACGGACCCGGCCGCCGGTCTTGGCGATGATCTTGGAGAAGACGAGCTTTGCGGCGACGGAGCGGCGGAACGCCAGCCCGCCGGGGATCGGCTTCCCCTCGAGCTTCAGCGCCCCGTAGGCCCGGCCGGCCTTGAGGGCCCAGAAAAAGATCTTCCGCCGCAGGGCGGGGCTGGCCAGGACCTGATCCATGACCTTGGTGTAGATCTTCTCGAAGACCCGGGGTACGCTGACCATGATATGGGGCCGGACCTCGAGAAGGTTTTTGGCCACGGCCTCGACGCTTTCGGCGAAGCCGATCGTGCAGCCCTTGTAGACATAGGTGAACATGACCATGCGCTCGAGGATATGGGACAGCGGCAGGAAGGACAGGACCGTGTCCTTGGAGGAGAACTCGACGAGGTCCGAAGCCGTTTTGATGTTGCTGACGAGGTTGCCGTGCGTCAGGATGACGCCTTTCGGGACTCCGGTCGTCCCCGAAGTGTAGATCAGCGTCGCCTCGTCCTCGGGCTTGACCCGGGCGACGAGCGTCTCGTACAGGCCCGGCTCGGCTGCGGCCGCGGCTCTCCCCTTCTCCAGGACGGCCGCGAGCGTCAGGACGCCGGCCGGGGCCTCCTCGGCGAAGGTGATGTAATGCTTGACCTTGGTCAGCCCGGCCCGCAACGGCTCGATCTTCTTCCAATGATCGGCGTTGGAGACGACGACGACGGCGGCGTCGGAATCATCGATGATGTAGCGGATCTGCTCCGTGACGAGCGTCGTATAGATCGGCACGGTCAGGCCGCCCGCCGCGAGCGTCGCGAAGTCGGTCATCGTCCAGGCCGGCCTGTTCTCGGACAGGAGGCAGAGCTTCTGGCCGGCTTCGAAGCCGAGGGCCCGGAGACCGAGCGCGAAGTGCTTGACGCTCGTCCCGAACTCCGCCGCGGCAATGGGCTCATAGGCGCCGTCCTTCTTGAACAGCATGAAGTCCGGCTTGGGATAGGTCGTCACCGAATGGACCAACAGCTGGGCGAGCGTCGTCACCATGTTGTCCCTCTCTTCTCTCAAAAGTGGTCCGATTGTAGTTTCCCCTGCGGGGCGTGTCAAGCCGCGTAGATCTTGCCGTCGCGCAGCTCGATCGTCCTCTGGGCCAGGGCGGCCAGCCGCGGGTTGTGGGTGACGAGGACGACTGTCAGCCCTTCCCGCTCGTTGAGGTCCTTGAGGATCGCGCCGATCTCCTCGCTCCGGGCCGTGTCGAGGTTGCCCGTGGGCTCGTCGGCGAGCAGGATCGAGGGCTTGTTGACCAGGGCCCGGGCGATGGCCACCCGCTGCATCTCCCCCCCCGAAAGCTGGCCGGGCAGGTGGTCGGCCCGCTTGTCCAGGCCGAGGATCTTGAGGACGCGGCCGACGTCCTCCTCGGCGCCCGCCTTCTTGAAGAAGGTGAAGGGCAGGATGACGTTCTCGAGGACGGTCAGTGTCGAGATGAGGTAGAACTTCTGGAAGATGTAGCCGAAGACGTCCCGCCGGATCCGCGTCAGCTTGGACTCCGAGAGGCCTTGGCCGTTCTCGAAGACGACGCGGCCGTCGAGGAGGAGCCGGCCCGAGGTCGGGTTGTCCAGACAGCCGAGGACGTTGATGAGGGTCGTCTTGCCCGACCCGGACGGCCCGACGACCGAGATGAAAGCCCCTTGTTCGACCTGGAGGGAGACGTCGTCGACGGCGTAGATCTCCTCCGGGCCCCGGCGGTACAGGCGCTTCAGGCTCTGCGCTTCGATCGAGGTGCGGGCGCTCATGATTCCCCCTCGCTGCGGATGGTGTCGAGCGGCCGCATCCGGGCCGCCTTCCACGAGGGGTAGATGCCGCTGGCCAGGCCGATGGCCGTGACCACGCCGAGAGCCATAAGGACCAGCCCGAGGTCGATGGCCACGAGTCCTCCGCTCGGCGAGTACGGCAGGAGGTTCCGGACGAGGAGGTCCGTCAGCCGGGCGGTCAGCAGGGCCAGGCCCGTGCCGATGAGGCCGCCGCCGGCGCAGAGGATGATCGTCTCGAGCCAGACGAGCTTGAAGATGTCGCCGGCCATGGCCCCCATGGACTTGAGGATGCCGATCTCCTGGCGCCGTTCCATGACCGACATCAGGACCGTGTTGACGACGCCCATCATGGCGATGAGGATGGCGATGAGGGCGATCGAGAAGACCATGACCCGGGCCGTCGAAACGAGGGTCATGATGGTCGTCTTGACCTGGCTCAGGCTGACGACCTGGACGTCCGGCAGCTTGTACATCTTGTCCTCGAAGGCCTTCATGTCCGCGTCCTTCTTGACCTTGATGCCGATGGACGTCAGCTCGTGGAGGCCGAAGATCTTCTGGACGGTCTTGATGGGCAGGAAGATCGTGCCGTCGTCCTGCGTGCCGGTCCGCTCGAGGATGCCGGTGACCTTGACCTCGACCTCTTTTTCGGGGATGAGGTAGAGGTCGCCGACCTCGCGCTGCTCCAGCTCGGCGACTTCGTAGCCGAAGACGGCTTCGGCCGCCTCGGGCTCCTTGAACCAGCCGCCGGCCTTGAAGGGCAGGGC
>JAPKZE010000409.1 GCA_026393955.1 Candidatus Aminicenantota bacterium | reverse complement strand
GTGGCCCGGCCGGGCGAGCTGGCTTTCTGCTCCGTCCGGCCCTCGATCGGCGGACACGCCTGCAACGTCTCGTCCGACCTCGTCCGGCTCGGGCTTCCCAAGTCCCGGCTCCGGGCCGTCTTTCCGGCCGGCCGGGACCCGTTCGGCGAATTCCTGGCCGCGCGCCTCCGCGAACAGGGCGTCCGGGTCGCGCCCGTTTTCGTGAGCCAGGTCCCGACCTCCCTCGACCTCATCCTCGTGGCCCGGGGCGAGGACCGGCGCTATCACTGCGATCCCGGGGCCAACATCGAAATGACGGCGGCGCCCGTGCTGGCGCTCCTCGAGCGGCACCGGCCGCTGGTCTATTACGCCGGCGGCGTCGGCCTGCTCGGCCGCTTCGATCGGGACCTGGCGAGGGTCCTGCGCCGGGCCAAGGGCCTCGGGGCCCTGACTTTCGTCGACGCCGTCAGCCCCTACCGCAAGACCTGGGCTTTTCTCCGCAGAGCGCTTCCCTGGACCGACGTCTTTCACTGCAATGCCGATGAGGCCGTCTCGCTCGTCGGGGCCCGCGATCCCGTCCGGGCCGCGGCCGCGATCCGCCGCATGGGGGCGAAGAACGTCCTCGTGACCGAAGGAGGGAAGGGCTCGGTCGCCGCGGTGGCCGGGGGAGCGGTCCTCCGCGTTCCGGCCTTCAGGGTCCGCGTCGTCGACCCGACCGGAGCCGGGGACGCTTTTTCGGCGGGGGTCGTCCTGAAACTCCACCAGCGTCTTCAGCGAGGCGGCCGGACCGGGGATGTCTCGGCGGCCGATTGGAAAGAGATCCTGCTTTACGCCTCGGCCTGCGGCGCCGTCTGTACGACCGGGGTCGGGACGACGACGGCCGTCGCCGCCCGCGCCGTCGAAGGCCTGCTCGAGCGCCAGGGGGACGAGCCTGGCGTCGACGCTGCCCCTGAGGGCCCGTCCCTCCTCCCGGCACCTCTTGGCGAAAAGGTCCAGGTCGGCGCCCGCGTCGCAGAGCAGCTGCCCGGCGCCGGTTGCAAGCAGCTCCTCGAGGATGGGCGTCGTATCACCGCCGATGATGAGCGGCAGGCTCCTCGCTCCCGCCAGGCGCAGTCCGGGCATGAGGACATCGCGATAGACCGGAAGGACGAATTCGCGGAAGACGCGGGGCGAAGCCACGCCGGGCGACGCCTTGGAGTCGAAGAGAACGGGTTCGACCCCATTCGACAGGAAGGCCGTCCCGAAATCGACCGCGACCCTTGCCGAGAAGTCCAGCAGCTCCCGCACGAAGGCCGGGGATTCGATCGTGGCCACGAGGACCTCTTCGGTCCCGGCCAGGGCGCAGGCCAGCGAAAAGGGGCCGGTCAGGGCGCCGCGGACGACGATGTCCCGTCCCTTGGCCCGCGCCAGCCGGGCCGCTGCCTCGACGAAGAGGGGCATCCGGCCGTCGCGGCCGGGATCGGGCCGGCGCAGCCGGCCGACCCCGCCGGGCCCGTCGAGGAGGGGCGCGGCGACCGCGGGGACGTCGGGCGAGGGGCCGAAGTAGCGGACTTCGCAGCCGGCGGCCTCGGCCTCGACGTTGTAGACATCGAGGCCGACCGTGAGGACGTCGGGGTCATAGACTTCGAGCTCCCGGTCCAGGGCCTCCAGGAGCAGGTCGAGGCTGCGGCAGACCTCCGAGGGCGACCGGCCGATAAGACGGGCCTTATGCTCGTAAACGGCGGGCACGAACGGGACCTTGTCGACGGGCTGGCCGGCCCACGTCCTCTCGACGCGTTCCCGCTTGGTCATGGGGGTCAGATGAATACGCTGACCAGAGCGTAGATGGCGAAGCCGACCAGGGCCAGTCCGAGGAAGTGCAGGATCCTGCGGAACGTCTCCTGGCGGATGCGCTTCTGATGATGACTGACGAAGCGAACGAGGCCGGCGTACCAGCCGAGCGAGGTCAGCCCGACGACGAGGGCGAAACCGACCGCGGTCCAGGTGCCGTAGCGGACGATGTTCTGGCCGAGCAGGTTGTGACCGGTCACCGTGCCGGCCACGAAGATCCAGAACATGTAGAGGGTCGGGTTCGTGACGTAGAGCAGAATGACCCCGAGGATCGGTTGGGGGGACGCCGAGGGGACCCGGTCGCGGTCCTCGGGGATCTCGAACGTCTTGGCGTCCTTGATGAGCTTGAGGGCGAGCAGGAAAACGATGACGGCCGCGACGACCTTGAGCACGGACATGGAGTAGGGAGGCAGGTTCAGCTTGATCCTGAAGAAGCCGGCCAGGGCGACGAAGCAGAAGGCCGTGTCGAGGAAGGCCGCCGTCAAGCCGGCCAGGAGCCCATGGAAGAAATCGCGCTTGAGCGCCTGGGAGACGACGAAGAAGTTGACCGGCCCGAGAGGCACGGCCGCCAGGAGCCCGAAAAAAACGCCGAGCAGAACGAACATGGCGGGCCGATTCTACAACAAAACCCCGGTGGGGAGTCAATCGTTGGTTGTATCGGGCAGGGGAGACCGGCCGTCGGGGAGACGGCCGCAAGGGCGAGGGGCCGGGCGCCGCCTCACATCTTGGCGATGGTGGCGGCCTCGTCGGTCCCTTCGTCCTCGGACTCGAGCTCGATGCCCAAGAGCTTGGCCGTGCCTTCGTAGACCATCTTGAGCGACTTCTTGGACTCCTGCAGCTCGGCCAGACGCTTGCGGACCTTCTGGAGCTCCTTCTCGACCTCCTCGTCGAGATGTTCCAGCTGATGCTTCACCTCGGCCATCGTCTTCTTGTAGAGATCCTCTTGTTCCTTGCTGAGACCCATGTTCGGCTCCTTTATTCCGTCCTGTTGGCCGGGTTGGCTTCGGCCTTGAATGCGATGACGAACGATTTCCAGACCTTGACGGCGACGCCGTTCTTGCGGGCCGGCTGGAACTTCCATTTCCGGACGGCGGTCTCGGCGGCCCGGCCGAGACCCTTGTCGTCCTTGATGCCCTTGAGGATGGCCGTGTCGGTGACGTTGCCCTTCTCGTCGATCAGGGCGTTGACCGTGATCGATCCGCCGACGCCGAGCCGCTGGGCGGTCTGCGGGTAGATGGGATCGGCGGACTTGACGAGCTTCGGCACTTCGGTCACCGAGGAGAGCTCGACGAGATCGCCCTCATTGGCCGGAGGGACGATGGGCGTCGGGGCCGCGCTCTCGGTTCCCGCAGCCGAACCGCCAACCGCTTCCGTGGCCGTCCCCTGAGGCGCTTCCGTCTCGGTCTTGGCCGGCTGCGCCTCTTCCGTCTTGGCCTGCTGGGCCTCGGCCTGCGTCGGGCTCGACGGGGAGCCGGTCTGGCCGTTGCCCGGGCCGGAAGCGGGTTGACCGCCCGAGAGCGGCGGCGCGGCCGCGGCGGTCATGTTCGGGAGGAACGCCTCGGCCCCGGCGGGCTCCGGATCGGCCGGCTTGGCCTTGGGCTGGACCTTCTGCTTGGCCGGTGCGGGCTTGACCACGGGAGGCGGGACTTCCTCGGCCGGCTGGGAGGGCGTGTTCGATGGCGTCAGGGCCTGGGTCGTCTCCTGAGGCACGACAGGGGCCGGCGCGCGGTGCTTCGGCCGCAGGAAGATGAACCCGGCCGCGGCGAGCGCGACGACGCCGATCCCGACGGCGACGAACTTGGGGAATCCGGCCGGCTGCTTTTCCGGGGTTTCGTGGAAACCCTGGAAGATGTCGCCGCTCATGGTCGGCTGGATGTTCTTCTTGACGATATCCTGCGCGACGGGCGCGGGACGGGGCGGTTCGGGCTTGGGGGCGGCCGGTGCCGGACGGACGTGCTCAAGGACGGGCGCCGTAGGTTTCGCGGACCTCTCGGCGGGCTTGGCCGGTTTCGGTGTCGGCGCGGGGACCGGGGAAGCGATGACCGGCTGGACTCTCGGCTTCTCGACCGGCGCCGCGGGCCTAGGCTTATCGGGCGTGAAGAAGGGCGACAGATCGGACCCGGGATCGCCCGGCGTCAGCGTGTTCTTCATGTCGGCCGGCGCGGGCCGGGTGATCGTCGGTTCGGGGGCCGGCGTCCGGAGCGGAGCCGGGGCCGGTGCCGGCTTTGGCTCCTTGGCCGCGGCCGGAGGAGGCGTCGGGACGGGCGCCTCCGTGACGGGCGGAGGCGGCAGGGGCGCCGTCTTCGGGACTCTGATCTTTTCCTTGTTGAGATCGAAGCCGGCCAGCGCCGAAGCCATGAACTGGTCGATCTCGGCCTTGCCGTTCCCGTTGCCGTTCCCGTTCCCGTTGCCGGGCTTTGGAACGGACGCCTTCGGAGTCTTCGACTCGACGATGACCGACTGGAGCAGGTCGTCGGCCAGGGCCTCGAGGCGCGGCTCGACGGACCGCTCGTGGGTCGCCGGCGCCGGCTTGCGCATCTTGGGGATCTCCCGGGCCATCCGGTCGAGATCCTCCGGGAGCGAGAACATACTGTCGTCGGACCGGGCCCTCTCGCGCTTCCGGGGCTCGGCCGGAGGGGCCTCGGCCCGGATCTCGCGGACGGGGGCCGGGGGCTCGGCGGCCACGACTTCTTCCTCGGGCTTGGGTTCGGGCTTGCCGAGGACGGCTTGGACCGATGCCAGGAGCTCGGCCATCTTGAGCGGCTTATCGAAATATTCGGAGGCGCCGTAGGTCCGCAGGGCTTCGGTCCGGTAGACGCGGTCCTTGTAGACCCCGGTCATGATGAAGACGGTCGTTTGGGAATTCCGTTCGGACGTGATCCTCTGGCAAAGCTCGAAACCGTGGACCTTGGGCAGCATGGCCTCCATGAGAACGAGGTCGGGGGATTCCTTGTTGTACTTGTCCCACCCCGCTTGCCCGTCGGCCGCGGTCACGACGGTGTAGCCTTCGCCCGCGAGAACCCCCTGGAGTGAAGCCAGGGAGCCCTGGTCATAATCGACGATCAGGATCTTTTTCATGCCCATTTCCTATGGCTTCCTGCCGCCATCCCTTCCCGCCGCGGGGCTCGAAATCCCGCCGGACGCACATTCGGACGGCGAACGCTTTCGCATGCAACCATTTTTTTCTCACCCCCCGCCCGGGTCAATCACCCCTTTAGATGATTCCGGGGATGATTTCCCCCCCGCCTAGGGGGTCAGGCCCCCGAGAACAGGCCTCTCACGCCCTATGGGAAGCTCACCCCGAGCGAGGCCGCCCGGGGGCCTCGCGCATCCCCCTCGTTCGCTGCCGTGATTTTTCACGCCGATCGGTACGCCGGATTCGGCGCCAAAACAACTCGCTCGGCTTGCGCTAAGCCTCGCTCATACACGTTTTGGCGGTTTCCAGGGAAACTTCCCTCATCCGACTTCCGATCAGCTAAATCACGGCTTATGCTCACTCGGACGATGCCCTCGGCCCCCAAACGCGTCCTCTTATATGCGCTCTGACGGAAATTCCTGCGTCGCACGAGAGGCCGGTCTGGCGTGCGCAAAACTCCCCGCGGGCGGTTTGCGTAATCGAGGATTGAAGTCTTTAATATAAGGAGGGAGGAAATGGACGAGACGAAGACGCGGGGCATGGGCTGGCAGCCGGACCTGCCCGATTTCCGGGATTACACCGAGGAGACGCCGGACGTCCGGACGGTCCTCGCGCCGACCGGGGTGACCGCCGCGGCGGTGAAGGGCGC
>JAPKZE010000463.1 GCA_026393955.1 Candidatus Aminicenantota bacterium | reverse complement strand
GCGCGAAGATCTGCGCAAGCGCAATCTCGCCCTCCGGGGCGCGGACCTGGTCGAGACGCTGATCGGATATTCGGAACGCTGCCCCGCGGGCACGATCCCTTCGGACCAGGACCACTGTCCGAACAGCGAATTCCCCTCGTCGGCGAAACGGGACGTGCCCCAGCCGCTCTCGCTCGCCGCCTGGGCCAGTGCCAGAGACGGCGGGACGATGTCCACACGCCGGAGGGTCTCTTCGATTCGGGCCGCGTCGAGCCTGTCGTCGGGGAATCCGAGGACGCCATAGCGCGTCGCCAATTCCCGGAACCACCCGGCCTCTTCGGCCGGCGCCTGCCCGCCGCCGATGAGCCGCGCTGCGATCGGGACGGCCCGGTCGCGCTCCGCCTGAATCAGCTCGTTGACGCGCAGGACGATGGGAGTAATGACGCGGAAGAAGATCCGCTTTTTATCGATGATGGGGAGCTCCTTCGAGCCCTTTTGGCGCCACTGGCTCGGGATATCGGCGATGTAGACCCGGGGGACTTCGCGGATCCCGTCCTGCCAGGCCTTCGGGGTGTAGCCGATCTTCTCGAAGTAGGCCAGCAGCTCCTTGGAATTGGCGATCTCCACCTTGACGGGCTCGGCCATGCCCGGTGCTCCGGCATTGGCTTTCGAAGGCGGAGCCTGCCGGCCCCCCAGGGTCGTGAAGGTCAGGGCGCCCGCGAGCGCGACGGCCAAGAGAATCCCTTTGGGTGATTCCATGTCAGACTCCTTCGACCTTGACCCAGGCGCCCGACTTGTCCGACCGGACGGCGGCGTCGATGACGCACATCATCTCGTGGCCGGTCCGGAAATCGGGGAAGCTCGCCGAGTAGGGCCGGCCGTCCCGCTTGGCGGCCACCGCCTCATAATAATCCCGGAACAGGTTGAGCACGGCGTCGTGGTAGCCCATGGGATGCCCTGTGGGCAGGGTCGCGTATTTGCGGGTGTCCTCGGTCTGCTGCTGCGAAGATTCGTAGAAGACCTCGTTGGCCTTCTCGCGGTGGCCGATCCAGAGGGCGTTGGGATGGACGTGGATCCAGGCGTACGATTCCTTGGAGCCGAAGACCTGGATCTCGATGTCGACCTTGCGGCCGGCCGCGGCCTGGCAGGTCGTGAAATTCCCGCGCGCCCCGTTCCCGAGCTTGAGGAAGAGCGAGGCGTAATCGTCCAGCGTGATGGCCACCTCTTCGGACTCGCCGGCGGCACCGGCCCCGAACGACAGGACACCGCCCTTGGGCCGGCGCCTCTTGGGCAGGCAGGTATGGAGCTCGGCCATGACCTCGACGATCTTCTGCCCGGTGATGAACTGGACGAGATCGAACCAATGGCTGCCGAGGTCGGCGACGACGTTGGCGTTCCCGGCGACTTGGGGGTCCAGCCGCCAGGAATAGTCCGTCTCGAAAAAGAGCCAATCCTGGAGGAAGTGGCCGACGAAGGCCCGGACCTCACCGAGGTCGCCGCGCCGGGCCCTGGCTGCCGCCTCCTGCACGACGGGATAGTAGCGATAGCAGAAGTTGATCGCCGTCAGAGTGCCGTGCTTCGAGGCCAGCGCCAGGAGATCGGCCGATTCGCGCGAGTCGAGGGCCAGCGGCTTTTCGGACAGGAGCTCCTTGCCGGCCCGGATGGCCTTGGCGTTGATGTCGAAGTGGACGTTGTTCGGGGCGCAGTCGTGCACGACCTCGATCTCGGGGTCGGCGATGAGGGCGTCGGCGTCCCTGTAGACCCGCCCGATGCCGAACCTGTCGGCCGCGGCGCGGGCCAGCTCCGCGTTCGGATCGGCCACGGCCGCGACCTCGACCCCGCCGAGGCGCCGCAGCATGTCGAGGTGGACCATGCCGATGTAGCCCGTCCCGATGAGCCCGACCTTGATCGTCTTCATGGACACCTCCGGTTCCCGCTCAGGATAAACCAAGGGACCCCCCGGGGTAAAGGGCTGCGCTTGTACGCTTGCCAAATCCGGGGAAATTGGATAAATAGGAGCCTATGGCCCATCTTGCAACGCGGTCGGGATACCAGAAGCTGGTCCAACGGCTGAACAAAGGCCCCCAGGGGGCGCCTCCCTCCGAGCTCCTGTTCCAGATCCTCAAGATCCTCATGAGCGAGAAGGAGGCCGCGCTCGTGGCTCTGGTCCCCTTCAAGCCTTTCACCGTCAAGACCGCGGCGCGGGCTTGGAAGATGAACGAGGCCGAAGCGCAAAAAGCTCTGGACGACCTGGCCTCGCGGGCCCTGCTCATCGATATCGAAGGCCGGAGGAACCGTTATTACGTTCTGCCGCCGCCCATGGCCGGCTTCTTCGAATTCTCGATGATGCGCGTGCGGAGCGACCTTGATCAGAAGCTGCTGGCCGAACTGCTCTACCAGTATCTGAACGTCGAAGAGGAGTTCGTCCGCGACCTGTTCGGCCTCGGGGAAACCAGGCTGGGACGGGTGTTCGTCAACGAGGCCGCGGTGCCGGCCGAGCTGTCGCTGCACGTGCTGGACTACGAACGCGCGAGCGAGGTGGTCAGGACG
>JAPKZE010000006.1 GCA_026393955.1 Candidatus Aminicenantota bacterium | reverse complement strand
TCGGGCTGAAAGATGTGCTAAAATACGGTCATTCGACGATGGATCTAAATGATGAAGAAACGCGATACATCGAATCCGAAGCCAAGTACGAGGGGTATATCCGGAAGCAGGAGCGCGAGATCGCCAAGGCCGGGAGATCGGATTCAATGAAGATCACTGGGGACTTGGACTTCAGGGCTGTTTCCGGTCTGACCAGGGAGGCCGTGGAGAAGATCGAGAAAAATCACCCGGCCACTCTTGGAGAAGCCAGGAAGATCCCCGGGATGACCCCAGCCGCCATCCAGAATATAGGCCTCCATCTCGAAATCCAGAGGAAAAAGAGCGCCAGGACAGCCCTAGTTTCACGTGAAACCGAGACTGACGATGAATAAGGTCCTGGCTGTCGCGAATCAGAAAGGCGGGGTTGGCAAGACCACGACCGCCATCAATTTGTCCTCCTGTTTGGCCCTCAAAAACAGAAGAACCCTCCTGATCGATCTCGATCCCCAGGGCATGTCCACGTTGGGGCTGGCCAAGCCCAAGGAGCCCGGAAAAGGGATCTACCAGGCCATGATGAACGGCCGCGACCTCATGGACTGCATCCTCGGGACCGAACAGGAGAATTTCTACCTCTGTCCCTGCTCGCCCGAGCTGGCCGGGATCGAAGCGGAGCTCTACAGGGAGGAAAAGAGGGAGAAGCGTCTCGTCAATGCCGTCGAGAAGGCCAGGCGGTTCTTCAATTACATCGTCATCGACTGCCCGCCTTCGCTGGGATTCCTGACCATCAACGCCCTGTCCGCAGCTGATTCCCTGGTCATTCCCGTGCAGACGGAATTTTTCTGTATGGAAGGAATTCCCGACCTCTTCCAGACACTCGAAACCGTCCGCACGTATTTCAATCCCAAACTGGCCATCGAGGGCCTCCTTCTGACCATGTACGACGAACGGACCAACCTCTCCAAGCAGGTCGCCGAAGAGATCCGCAAGTCCCTGAAGCATATCCTCTTCGATTCCGTCATTCCCCGCAGCGTCCGCCTGGCCGAGGCGCCGAGCTTCGGCAAGCCCATCACCCTCTACGACATCAAGTCCAAGGGGGCCGAGGCCTATCTCAACCTCGCCGAGGAGATCATTCGCCGATGAGCAAGAAAGCCCTGGGAAAAGGTCTGGGGGCGTTCATCCCGGACGAGTTCAGCATCCTCAAGGATGAGAGGTTCGCCGAGCTCGATATCGAGGACGTCAAGCCCAACCCCTTTCAACCGCGGGTCAAGTTCGACGACCAAACGATTGACGAACTCGCCCAATCGATCAAGGAGACGGGCATCGTGCAGCCGATCATCGTGGCCCCCGAGGACGATCACTACAAGATCATCGTCGGGGAACGCCGTTGGCGGGCCGCCCAGAGAGCCGGCCTGCGCAAGATCCCCGTCCTCATCCGGAACATCCCCAAAGAGAAGCAGCTCGAGGTCTCCCTCATCGAGAACATCCATCGCGAAGAGCTCAACGCCCTGGAGATCGCCCAGGCCTACCAGAGGCTCATCGAAGAACATGGCTATGCTCAGCACGAGCTCGCCGACAAGGTCGGCAAGGACCGCAGCTCGGTCACGAACTACCTCCGCCTCCTCAAGCTTCCTCAGGAGATCCAGGACAAGCTGGTCGACGGCGAGATCTCGATGGGTCACGCCCGGGCCATGCTGGCCCTCGAGGAGGCCGCGACGCAGCTCTATTGCTGCCGCCAGGTCATCGACCGGGGGCTGTCGGTACGGAACACCGAGACCCTGGTCAACCGGCTCAAGAAGAAGGCCCCCCGGGCCCAGCGCAGCTTGGCCGACCCGGACCTCCACGCCCTGCAAGAGGAGATGCTCAAGATCCTCGGGACCAAGGTCCTCGTCGCCGGCAGCCGGAACAAGGGCGTTCTCAAGATCTTTTATTTCTCCCTCGACGATCTGAACCGGATCTATGACCGGATCAAAGGAGTAAGCGCATGAAAGACAGGCCTCGCGAATTGAACGAAACGAAGCTCGCCGGGATCATCGACCAGGAGTCGGAGTTCAAGGGCGACCTGACGTTCAAGGGCTCTTTCCGGATCGAGGGGACCTTCAAGGGCACCATCAATTCGGATTCCCTGCTCGTTATCGGGGAGAGGGGCAAGGTCGAGGCCGACGTCAAGGTCGGCCAGCTCGTCATCAACGGCGAGATCCGCGGCACGCTGCAGGCGACCGAGCGGGTCGAGGTCCACGACAAGGGCCGCGTCTTCGGTACCATCCTCTCGCCGACGCTCGTCGTCGAGGAGGGCGCGTATCTCGAAGCGACGTGCCAGACCAAGGGCAGCCCGCGGCCCGGCGCCTCCGCGACGACCGGGTCGCCGGCCGCCAAAGAGCCGGCCGAAGTCTGAGCCCCGGCCCGCGCGGCGCAGGCGCGCGAAGACCGGACAAGCGCTTTTCTCCGCTTGAGTGCGGAGCGTCCCAAGGATATAATCGGGGGGTATTTTCCAGGAGAGGCTGTCTATGACGAAGTATATCTTCATCACCGGCGGGGTTATTTCGGGCCTGGGCAAAGGCATCGCGGCCGCATCGATCGGACGCCTCCTCGAAAGCCACGGCTACCGCATCACCATCGAGAAGCTCGATCCGTATCTCAACGTCGACCCCGGCACGATGAGCCCGTTCCAACACGGCGAAGTCTACGTCACCGACGACGGGGCGGAGACGGACCTGGACCTGGGTCATTACGAGCGCTTCACTTCGACGAAGACGACCAAGGCCCACAACTGGACGGCCGGGCGCATCTACGAGTCGATCATCCGCAAGGAACGCAAGGGCGAATACCTCGGCAAGACCGTCCAGGTCATCCCCCACGTCACCGACATGATCAAGTCCGCGGTCGAGGGCGTCGCCGCCGGTAACGATATTGTTATCTGTGAGATAGGAGGAACTGTCGGCGACATCGAGAGCCTGCCGTTCCTCGAGGCGACGCGTCAGGTCCGTCTCGCGCTCGGGGCCGACCGGACGCTCTTCATCCACCTGACCCTCGTCCCGTTCGTCGGCGTCTCCGGCGAGCTCAAGACCAAGCCGACGCAGCACAGCGTCAAGGAGCTGCGGGCGATCGGCATCCAGCCGGACATCCTGCTCTGCCGCACGTGCCGGGACCTCTCGGACGACCTCAAATCCAAGATCGCGCTGTTCACCAACGTCCCGGTCGAGGCCGTCATCACGGCCCGCGATGTCGACACGATCTACGAGATCCCGCTGAACTACGCCGCGCAGGGACTGGACGCGACCATCCTCAAGATGCTCCGCCTGCCGCGCCGGAAGAAGAACCTGGCCGCATGGGAGGCCATGGTCGACCGGCTCAAGCACCCGAAGGATATCGTCGAGATCGGCCTCGTCGGCAAGTACGCCGGCCTCCACGATTCTTATATGAGCCTGAACCAGGCCCTCATCCACGGCGGTCTGGCCAACCGGCTCTGCGTCAAGATCGATTGGATCGAGGCCGAGGCGCTGGAGAAAGAGGACCCGGCCGGGATCCTGGGCGCGAAGGACGGCATCCTCGTCCCCGGCGGCTTCGGCAAGCGCGGCATCGAGGGCAAGATCCGGGCCGTCACGTACGCCCGCGAGAACAACGTCCCGTTCTTCGGGCTCTGTCTGGGCATGCAGTGCGCGTCCATCGAGTATGCCCGCTCGCTGG
Organism: Candidatus Aminicenantota bacterium; assembly: GCA_026393955.1. Taxonomy (GTDB): domain Bacteria; phylum Acidobacteriota; class Aminicenantia; order Aminicenantales; family Saccharicenantaceae; genus RBG-16-66-30. Next base: position 2,685 of record JAPKZE010000006.1, on the reverse strand, counting down.
CCGGGCTGAAGAAGGCCAACAGCACGGAGTTCGTCCCGGACGCGCCGCACAAGGTCATCGTCCGCTGGCGCGAGCTGGCCCTGGACGCCGATATCGGGGGGACCATGCGGCTCGGGCAGTACCGCTGCGACCTCAAGAAGGACTCGCTGGCCCACAAGGCCTATCGGGCCCTGCGGATCTCGGAGCGCCACCGCCATCGGTTCGAGTTCAACCCGGCCTACAAGGACGCGCTGGCCGACGCGGGCCTGATCTTCTCCGGGATCAATCCCGACTACGGGCTGGTGGAGATCGTCGAAGCCCCCGGCCACCCCTGGTTCCTGGGCTGTCAGTTCCACCCCGAGTTCAAGTCGAAGCCCCTGGCCCCGCATCCGCTCTTCAAGGCTTTCATCGGGGCCAGCTATGCCCGGCGCCGCCAGGAGGGCCGGGCGAAATGAAGTGAGGAGGGTGTCTTGGACATCAACCCGAAGATCTTCAGGGAATACGACATCCGCGGCATCGTCGGCCAGGACCTCGACGATGCGGCCGTCGAGATCCTCGGCCGGGCCATGGGCACGTACTTTCTCGGGCGCGGCCAGAACGACGTCGCCGTCGGCCGGGACGTCCGGCTGAGCTCGCCCGGCTTCTCCCGGGCCATCATCCGCGGGCTCACTTCCACGGGCTGCGACGTCGCCGACCTTGGCGTCGTGCCCACGCCGCTCCTCTATTTCTCGGTCTTCCACCGCAAGATGCCGGCCGGGGTCATGATCACCGGTTCCCACAATCCGCCCGAGCACAACGGCTTCAAGATGATGTCCGGCGAGGAGACGCTCTACGGCAAGACCATCCAGGCGCTCTACGAGATCGTCCGCAAGGGCGTGTTCCCCAAGGGACAGGGCCGGGTCCGGCCGCTCGACATCGTCCCCGAGTACCTTGACTATGTGGCCGGGAACGTCCGCTTCGCCCGGACGGTCAAGGTCGTCATCGACGCCGGCAACGGCACAGGCGGCGTCGTGGGCGTCCCGTTGTTGCGGAGATTGGGGGCCGAGGTCGTCGAGCTCTTCTGCGAGCCCGACGGCCGCTTCCCGAACCACCACCCCGATCCGACGCTGCCCGAGGCGATGGAAATGCTCGTCGCCAAGGTCCGCGAGACCGGGGCCGAGCTCGGCATCGCCTACGACGGCGACGCCGACCGGATCGGGGTCGTCGACGACGCCGGCCGGATCCTCTGGGGCGACCAGCTCCTGATCGTCTTCGCCCGCGACATCCTGCCGTCGCGGCCGGGCGCGGCCGTCATCTCCGAGGTCAAGGCCTCCAAGGTCCTGTACGACGAGATCGAGAAGCTCGGCGGGAAGCCGATCATGTGGCGGACCGGCCACTCCCTGATCAAGAAAAAGATCAAAGAAGAGAACGCGCCGCTCGCCGGCGAGATGAGCGGCCACATCTTCTTCAACGACCGCTGGTTCGGCTTCGACGACGCCATCTACGCCTCGGCCCGTTTGATCGAGATCCTGTCCCGGTCGAAGGAGCCGCTCTCGGCGATGATGGCCGGTTTGCCCAAGACCTACGCGACGCCCGAGATCCGCATCTACGCCTCCGACGAGGTCAAGTTCAAGATCGTGGACGAGGTCCGCCGGCTGCTGACCGCGCGCTATCCCGTCATCGACATCGACGGCGTGCGGGCCATCTTCCCCAATGGCTGGGGGCTGGTCCGGGCTTCCAACACCCAGGCCGTCATCGTCCTGCGCTTCGAGGCCGACACCGAAGCCGGCCTGGCCGGGATCCAGAAGGAGGTCCGCGGGATCCTCCAGCAGGTCATCAACTCCCTCGGGGCGTCATGACGGGACGGGACGTCCGGGCCGTCATCCTGGCGGGCGGCCGGGGCACCCGGTTCTGGCCGCTGGGCCGGGCCGCCCGGCCCAAGCAATTCCTCCGTATCACCGGGCGCGACCCGATGCTCCTCGAAACGGTCCGGCGCGTCCGTCCGCTCGTCCCGCCGCGGCGGATAACGCTCGTCGCCGACGCCGGGCAGACCCGCCTGGCCCGCAAGCTCCTGCCGCGGCTGCCCAAGGCGAGCTTCCTCGTCGAGCCCGAGGCCCGGAACACCGCCCCGGCCCTGATGCTGGCGACGGCCCGCGTCTGGCTCGAGAATCCCGAGGCCGTCGTCGCGGTGCTGCCGGCCGACCACCTCATCCGCGACGCGGCCAGATTCCTCGTCCGGCTCAAGGCCGGCGTCGAAGCCGCGGCCCGCGAGCGCGTCTTCGTCACCTTCGGCATCCCGCCGACCTATCCGGCCACTGGTTACGGCTACATCCGGCACGACCGGGAGGCCGGCCGGCGGATCGGCGGCACGGTCTTCTATCCTGTCCGGGGATTCAAGGAGAAGCCGGGCCTGGCCCTGGCCGACGAATACCTGGCCTCCGGTGATCACGCCTGGAACTCGGGGATGTTCCTGTGGCGGGCCGGCGTCTTCGCCGAGAAGATCGAGCGGTTCGCGCCCGAGCTCGAGCCCGCCTGGACGGCCATGGTCGCGGCCTTGAAGTCGGGGAGCGCCGCCCGGCTCAAAGACGCGTTCCGGCTGGCCCCGGCCCTGTCGATCGATTACGCCCTGATGGAGAAGACGGACGGCGTCCTCGTCGCCGACGGCGATTTCGGCTGGTCGGACGTCGGCGCCTGGTCGACGCTGGCCGAGATCTGGCCGCACGACAA
>JAPKZE010000125.1 GCA_026393955.1 Candidatus Aminicenantota bacterium | reverse complement strand
CACCTCGCTCAATCCCCTGATCGGGCTCAAGTTCACGCCGAATCCGGACCTCGACTTCCACGTCTCCTTCGCCCGCAAATCCCGCTTCCCGTCCATGCGTTCGCTCTATTCGACGACCTCGGGGAACCCGGACCTGCTCGCCGAATCAGGGACAGGCTTCGAGTTCGCCGCCACCTGGAACGGGCCCCTCTACGTCACCGGGAGCGTGTTCTTCAACAATTTCAAGGACTTCATCGACACGGTCCAGCTGCCCGACGGGACGCGGCAGTACTACAACGTCGGCCAGGCCCACATCAACGGCTTCGAGGTCCAAATCCAGAAGGCCACGCGCTGGTTCGCCGCGACGGCCAACTACACCTTCCTCGATCCCTGGAACGACACCGACGACCGGCCCCTCGACGCCCAGCCCAAGCACAACCTCAACTTCGACGCGTCGGTCCTGCCGGCCAAGGGCTTCCGGATCGGATTCTACGGGCTGCTGGCCTCGGAGTCCTGGTGGTGGAACACCCGGTCGAACCCGGCCGCCCTGCTGGAGATCCCCAGCTTCTTCAACCTGGATGCCATCGTCAGCTACGACTTCAACGGCCGCTACCAGATCTTCATGCGGCTGGGGAATATCTTCGACAATTATTACTACACCGAGCCCGGTTTCCCCTGGCGGGGCCGCTACTTCGAGGTGGGCTTTAAGATCGACGCGATAAAATAGGGATCAGAGCCCGAGTTCGGTGTCGATCCCCTGCATGGCCGCGATGGCGATCGACAGGAACTCGTCAAGCTCGAGCCCGAGGTTGCGGCACTCCTCGATCTCCTCGCGGCGGGCGCCCCGGGCGAAGCTCTTTTCCTTGTAGCGCCGCTTGAGGAACTCGAGGTCGATGGATTTGATCTTCTTCGTCGGGTGCATCAGGGTCGCGGAGATGATCAGGCCGGTCAGCGGGTCGACGGAATAGATGGCCCAGTCCATGGGCGATTCGCACGGCACCTTGCCGGCGTGGGCCTGGACGGCGTGGATGACCGGCTCGGCGAGGCCCTTCTCCCTGAGGATCTTGACCGTCTCGGTCGTATGGAGCTCGGGGCTCTTGTCCGTCACTTCGTAGTCGAGGTCGTGGAGGATGCCGGCCAACGCCCAGGGCTCGGGATCGTGGCCGAGCCGGACCGCCAGGGCCCGCATGCAGGCCTCGACGGAAAGGCAGTGCTTGACCAGGTTCTTGTTCTGGAGGTGCTGGCGGAGCAGGTCGAGCGCTTCTTCGCGGGTCATCTTCGTTCTCCTTCAGTTGTAGGCTTCCATGACCGCCCGGTCCTCTTTCATCAGGTCGCCGGCGATCTCGGCCATGTTCATGTCCTTCCAATAAGGCAGCTTCTGGTGGGCCTCGAAATACTTCAGGGGGATGGGATGCGTCCCGACCACCACGGGGATGCCGTACTTCGACTCGATGAACTGCTTGAACTGGACGATATAAGGGCAGGGCGGGTAGCCGACGACGAAGCCGGTGGCCAGGTGGATGACTTCGGCCCCGTTCTTCTTCATCTCTTCCGGGACGTACTCGATGTTGCCGCCGGGACAGCCGCCGCAGTTTGAGAATCCGACCACTTCGACGGTCTCGTCCTTGGAATAGCGGGCGAATCCGCCGGTGCGCTCCCGGACGGACCGGAAGCACTTGCCGCCGCCGCAGGACTGGTAGCGGCTGCAGATGATGATGCCGATCTTCTTCATG
>JAPKZE010000377.1 GCA_026393955.1 Candidatus Aminicenantota bacterium | reverse complement strand
AAATTATAAGAATTAAGGTTTGACCCCGTCTTGATCAAGGTGATACGATGGGCAAACTGGGAGCCGGCCATGGCCAAGTACCGCTGCCTCATTTGCCAATACATCTATAACGAGAAGACCGAAGGCCTCCCCTTCGACGATCTCTTCCCCGACTGGACCTGCCCTGTCTGCGGCGCGGCCAAAGCCGAATTCGAGCTCATCGACGAGCCCGAGCCGGCCGCGCCCGCCCCCTCCGAGCTTGTCCGGGAACCGAAGAGCGTCGACGACTTCCGGCGGGCCTCCGACGAGCTCGAAACGTCCATGGCCGACATTCGCCGCATGGCCCTGACCGGAGAATCGGTCATCGAGCCCATGCGCTCGCGCAAGCCCAGCGTGTCCTGGGACGACGTCCTCATCAAGGGGGCCCAGCTGGCCCGCCAGCCGCTCAATCCCGACGAGACGGTCGACACGAAGACGGTCATCGGGCCGCGGGCCGCGAAGCCGCTGGTCATCGGCACGCCCATCGTCGTCAGCCACATGTCTTTCGGGGCCCTGTCGCGGGAGGCCCAGTCCGCGCTCGCCCTGGGCAGCGGCGCGATGGGGACGGCCATGTCGTCGGGCGAAGGCGGCATCCTGGAAGACGCCCTGAGCATGGCCCACAAATACATCTTCGAGGTCGTCCCCAACCGCTACAGTCTCAGCCCCAAGAACCTCCGGCGCGTCGACGCCATCGAGATCAAGTTCGGCCAGTCGGCCAAGCCCGGCATGGGCGGGCATCTTCCGGGGATCAAGGTGACGCCGGAGATCGCCGCCATCCGAGGGTTGCCCGAGGGGTCGGACATCACCAGCCCGTCGCGGTTCCCGGACATCCGCACGCGCGAGGACCTCAAGCGCAAGGTCGACGAGCTCCGGTCGCTCTCCGAGGGGCGTCCCGTCGGGATCAAGTTCGCGGCCGGGGACGTCGAGGCCGACCTCGAGTTCGCCCTGTCCGCCGGCCCCGACTTCATCACCATCGACGGCCGGGCCGGAGCGACCGGGGCCGCGATCAAGCATATCAAAGACGCGACCTCGGTCCCGACCATCTACGCCCTCGACCGGGCCCGCCGCTACCTCGCGGCCCGGGGCATCAAGGACGTGACCCTGATCGTGACCGGCGGCCTGCGCGTCTCGTCCGACTTCGCCAAGGCCCTGGCCCTCGGCGCCGACGTCGTGGCCATCGGCACCGCGGCGCTCATGGCCATCGGCTGTCAGCAGTACCGCATCTGCGACTCCGGACGCTGCCCGGTCGGGATCGCCACCCAGGACCCGGGCCTGCGGGCCCGGCTCGACGTCGACGAGGCGGCCCGGGGCCTGGCCAACTACCTGCGCGTCTCGACCGAGGAGCTGAAGGATTTCGCCCGGCTCACCGGCCACGACAGCGTCCATAAGCTCTCGGTCCGCGACCTGGTCACGACGAGCTCCGAGATCTCGACCCACACCTCCATCCCCCACGCGTGATCTCAAGGGACTGTCCCCGAAGCGGGACTGTCCATCTTGACCTTCGGATGGTTGAGAATTCTCTTCGCTTTATTTCGTCTTTCTCAATGTGAGCGATCGAGCGTTCTGGCTTGACAACGTAGGCGGTACTACCTATCGTAATAC
>JAPKZE010000451.1 GCA_026393955.1 Candidatus Aminicenantota bacterium | reverse complement strand
AGGCGGAAGCGGCCAGGGCTGCAGCGGCCGCGATCAACCCCAGGATGGCCAGGGCGACGATCTTTTTTATGCTCATGTCCGTGTTCCTTCGTTCGAAAAGGCCCCTGGGGCCCTTCTTCCCTGTAATACGGGGCAGCCGGCGGCCTATTTCGCTCTCCACGCTAGAATTGACGAAATAAGGCGGGGAAAGGTTCCCCCTTCTGCCCAGTTGCAGGGCCGGCGGACATGCGAATATAATGCCTCTGAGAGAATCTGTCCCCCGGAGGTCCGCCTTGAGAAGACATCGCGCCCTTGTCCTCGCCCTCGTCCTGGCGACGGCCATAGCCGCCGCTCCCCTCGGCTGTCAGACTCCCGACCCCGACCGCTGGCTCGACAGCGCCCCGGCCCGGGACGCGAGCGTCCGCCTGGTCATCTTCAATCCCGAGACGTTCAACATCCGGGCCCTGGCCACCCTGCGCAAGAACGGCGTCATCGACGTCCCGAACCTGACGGTCATCGGCGTCTACCACGAGCGGCAGACGGGCAACTTCGTCGAGAGCCGTAAGTATGTCGCCGACAACGGCCTCGACTGGTTCAAGTTCCACGTCGTCAAGGCCGAGATCAGCGAGCCGGTCCTGTTCAAGGCGAACGCCTGCGTCCCCGAGTTCGACCAGATCGTCAAGAAGGCCGACGGCGTCATCTTCTTCGGCGGCCCCGACATCCCGCCCTCGGTCTTCGGCGAGAAGACGCTCCTCCTGACGGATATCAGCGATCCGTATCGCCATTATCTCGAGGCCTCGGCCGTTTTCCATCTGCTCGGCGGTTCGCAGGACCCGAAGGCCGTGCCGCTGCTCGACGGCCGGCCGGGCTTCCCGGTCCTGGGCATCTGCCTGGGCTTCCAGACCCTCAACGTCGGCACGGGCGGGACGCTCGTCCAGGATATCTGGAGCGAGGTCTACGGCAAGACGACGGTCGAGGACGTCATCGCCCTCGGGCCGGAGCAGTGGCACAACAATCCCTACCGCATCATCTTCCCGCTCGACAAGCTCATGGGCTACAACTTCCACTCGCTCCAGCTCGGCGACAACGGCCTGTTCGTCAAGACGATGGGCTTCAAGTCGTCCGACCACCCGCGCATCCTGAGCTCGCACCATCAGGCGCTCGAGATTATGGGCCGGGACCTGGTGGCCATCGCCAGCTCGCGCGACGGCCGGATCGTCGAGGCCGTCGAGCACAAGAAGTATCCCCACGTCCTCGGCATCCAGTTCCACCCCGAGCACCCACTGCTCTTCGACGCCGAGCCGCGGCACCGCCAGAAGCCGGGCGACGCGCCGACGAGCTACCTGGCCATCCTCGAGGGGACGCCGCCGAGCGTCGAGTTCAACAAGGCCATCTGGCGCTGGTTCGCCGGTCAGCTCGTCGAGAGCCACGGGAAATAGGGAACTGAGAAAATCATCCCGCTTGCCCCAGGGACTATCTGATGGCGACGCGATATAAAGTATTCCTTAAAAAGACCGACGAAGGCTACTCCGTCTGGGCCCCCGGCCTGCCCGGCTGCTGGTCGCAGGGTGCGACAGAAGAGGAGGCCTTGGAGAACATCCGCGACGCCATCATCGCTTACCTCAAGACCGTCGAACATCTCTCCAAAGGCAAGGTCGCCCGGTACGTCGAAGTGGGCTGATCGTGCCCAAGCTGGCCGGCGTTAGCCACGCCCGGGCCGTCCGGGCCTTTCTCAAAGCCGGGTTTTGGGTCACTCACGAAGGCAAGCACACGACGATGACCGACGGCGAACATATTCTGACGATCCCTCGGGCGAATCCGGTTCACTCCTTTACGATGGCGGGGATCGTCAAAGACTCCGGCTTGACCGTCGAGATGTTCAAAAAGCTGCTTTGAGCGATTCGGATTCGTAAGTGCCCCGGGCGTCCGCTCCTTGACAATTCCCTACCATAATAGTAGGCT
>JAPKZE010000332.1 GCA_026393955.1 Candidatus Aminicenantota bacterium | reverse complement strand
CGCCCCAACGACCCCGGACCGGGCTATTGGGCCCGCACCGGGACCGAGATCGCGGCCAAGTTCCCCGCCGCGAGGCCGGAGGCCATCTGGATCGTGAGCCGGCTGAAAGGCCGCGGCACCGAGATGTCGTTCCCGGTCCCGCCCGGCGGCGACCCGCTCATCACCGGCATGGCCGAGGACCTCAGCGAGCCCGTGCTCGAACTCTTCGACAAGCTCGGCTACCGGGTCTGGCTCCAGACCGAGCCGGGCTGGGCCCCCGTCGACAAGGCTTTCCACGTCATGCTCGACCGCTACGGCCGCCACCCCTGCGTCATCGGGGTCGGCGTCGACATCGAGTGGCACCGGTCCAACAATCCCGATCTGGGCGATCCGGTGACGGACGAGATGGCCCGGACCTGGCTGGCCGCGGCCCGGTCCCACAACCCCGCTTACCGCATGTTCCTCAAGCACTTCCGCGAGGACGTCATGCCCCCGACCGCCCGCGACGGCATCATGTTCGTCGACGACAGCCAGATCTTCAAGTCGTCCGACGACATGATCGAGGAATTCGCCAAGTGGGGCCGGACCTTCGCCCCGGCGCCCGTCGGGTTCCAGTACGGCTACCCGTCCGACAGGCCGTGGTGGAGCCTGATGAAGGACCCGGTCAAGGAGATCGGCGACCGCATCCTGGCGGCGACGCCCAACACCGAAGCGTTGATCTGGGTGGATTTCGCGGTCCAGGACGTCTTCCCGCCCGACGCGTCCAAGGGCGACCGCGTCCCGCCGAAGAAATAGCGCCGGTCACTCCGCGATCTTGAAGTACTTGTAGACCGGGTAGACGACGCTGCGCCTGTCCGCGCCGGCCGCCTTGAACCAATCCTCGAAGACGCCCCAGCCGACGAAGCCGTCCGCGGCCTGCGGCTCGAGGCAATAGAAAGCCAGGTTGGCCAGGGGCTGGGCCAGGTCGACACGGAAGGTCCCGGCCGGGAATTCCTTGTCCTGCGAGGGCGCGAACCCGCCCTCGAGCTTGATCATGGAGTACCCGCCGCTCCGCCCCCGGCCGACCTTGTCGACGACGTACTCCTCGCCCGAGGCCTTGACCGGCTTGGCCAGGACCTCGACCTTGACGCCCTGGGCTCGGAGCTTGTCGGCGAGGACGCCCAGCTCGGCCGGGATGAGGTAGCCGCGCGGCACGCGGGCCTCGACGGTCCCGATCGGCTTGCACAGGAAGTCCAGGCCCCGGACGAGCTCGGGCGCCCCGAGCATGTGCGGCGCGATCCGGGCCCGGACGCTCGTGCCCGGGATGAGCGTCGAGACGTTCGGCTCCTTGTAGACGAGGACGTCGACCTGGCCGTACGAGCCGTACGTCCCGGCGACGAAGTTCCGCAGCTCCCCCGTCGCGGCCCGGGCCTCGACCGCGGCGACCACGGCCCGGTCGGCGGCCCGGCAGACGTCGCGCATCTCCTGTCCGTGAGCGGCGGCATAATCCAGGACTCCGGCGATGAGGGCGTAATGGGCGTAGATGCGCCGCTCGAAGGACTCGTGGCCCGGCGTCTCGGCCAGGATGGCCATGCGGTTGCGCAGCCCGTAGGCGTTGGCGATGAACTTGGCCTCTGTCGTCCACATGGCCTCTTCGTGGCTCCAGACCGTCGGCGGCCACTTGTCGTCCGTCTCGCAATGAGTGAAGACCTCCAGGCCGAAGGTCTTCCGGGTCGCCTCGCGGACGGCCGGGAAGAGCTTGTCGAAGACATAGTCGCGGGGCCCGGGATGGGCGGCCGGCACCGTGCACGTGGCGTAGCCGATGGCGTAGCCGTGCTGGACCCGGCCCATGAGGTGGCCGTCGTAGACGAGCGTGGGGTCCCAGCGGTTGAAGACCGTCCGGTAGAGGCCGGCGATCTCGGCCGTGTCGACGCGGATGGCGTCGCGGTTGAGATTGACGTTCTGGGCGTTCGTGGCCGAGCCGAGCAGGTGAGGCGTCCCCTCGCTCAGGCTCAGGGTGTCGGTCCCGTCGACGTTGAGGTTCGGGCAGACGATGATGATCAGGCCGCCGAGAAGAGTCTTGCGCTTGCCGAGGAGGATGTCGCGCATGAGCATCATCAGGGCCTCTTTGGCCTCCGGCTCGTAGGCGTGGATGTTGCCCTGGAGGTAAACGACCGTTTTGCCCGACTTGGCGGCTTCCTCGGGCGTGGCGATCCGGGGATCGGCAAGGACTGCGGCCGCGCCCGTTCGGCGCTGGCTCGTCGTGAACATGTTGATGATGGCCACCTTGTCGCTCGCCCAGCGGAGGGTGTCGAGAAATTCCAGGACCTCGGTCGAGGAAGCCGTCCGGGTGTAACCCGTCTTCTCGGCGACGGTCAGGTACTTGGCCGGCCACTTCCCGTTCCAGCCGGACGGCACCGAATCGCCCCAATAGATCTTTTGGGCGGGAGGGGCCGGCCGCAACGCCGGCGCGAGGGCGGCCAGGAGAGCGACACCGGCGGCCAGATTGAACGATCTTTTCATGGGACCTCCTCGAAGCCGGCACCCCGATCGGGAGCCGACCTCAGCATCATAAGCAAGGGTGACCCGATAATCAACGCCGCCTTGATTTCCGCCCGGCCCTTCTGTCATCATGGGGCGGACTCCGATCGGACGAGGTCCGGCATGACGCTTTTCGGGAACAGGCTGAGCCTGCGCAAGCTCAAGGCCATGGTCGCCGACGTCCTGGGTCTGATCTATCTTTAAATAACGGCAGGTCCGCCCGGGGGGATGATGGAGAACGTCCGCCGCGTCCCGTTTCTCAGGAGCCTGCGGGCCCTCGATCTCGTTCTCGCCCTCGTCCTGCTCGTCGGAGCGAGCCTGGCGGCGGCCTTCCGCACCAGGGTCCCGCCCGGACCTCCCCTGGTCCCTATCGGATTGGCCACGGCCGTTCTCTTCCTCGGCTTGAACCGGGTCCAGCAACGGCAGGCCCATCCGGGCGGCCGGTTCTTCCTCAGGCTCCTGTCGGTCTCGATCGCCCTGCTGGTCATCTACGAGACGTGGGTCCGGCTGTCGCTCATCGCTTGGCCGGCCTGGCAGGACCCGGCCCTTATCAGCATGGAGCAGCGGATCTTCGGCACCACCCCGACGGTCTGGCTCCAGGCGCTCGTCTCGCCGGCGCTGACGGAATGGCTGATGTTCGCCTACGTCGTCTATTTCGCCCTCTACCCGGTCGTCACCGCGGTCCTCTTCTTCAGGCACGGGGAGCCGGTCCTGGAAGCGTTCCTGTTCACGCTCGCTTTCAACAACATCTTCTGCAACCTGTTCTATCCCCTCTTTCCGGTGGACAATCCGGTCGCCGGCCTCGGCGCCCTCCACGCCGTCCCCCTCCAGGGCTGGTTCTTCACGGCGGCGGGCGAATACATGCGCTCGACCATGACCCCGGGCGGAGGAATGCCCAGCGGGCATGTCGCCGCGACGACGATCATGCTCCTGGCCGTCTACAAGTACGAGCGCCGGTTGTTCTACCCCCTGTTGTCCGTCGGGCTCTCCCTCATCGCGGCGACCGTCTACGGCCGCTTCCATTATCTCTCGGACAGCCTCATGGGCCTCGCGGCGGCTCTCTTCTGCTGGTGGGCGGCCCCGATCGCGAAGCGGTGCCTCGATAGGATCCTCGCTAGCCGGGGCCGGACGTGCCCTCTCCCGGATCGGCCTCGGTGATCGGGCCGCCGTAGAGACGGTATTCGTCGAGCTGACAGGACGGGATGAGCCCCCCCTTGTAGGCCATCTGGTTCAGACAGCCTTCGCAGAGGTTGATCTCGCCGTCCAGGATCTCGTTCGGCTGCTGGATGTTGATGCACTGGATATAGAGAGGATCGAAAAGTCGGGCCGGACGCCGCAGGCCGGTCCCGAGATAGCGGAGGAAGGCCTTGCGGACCTCCCGGTCGAACCCGGCCAGCAGGAAGAGCCCCTTGCCGATCCGGGGCCGGGCGAAGCCGGCCATGTAACGGCCCTTGCGGAAATGGGTCCAGACCTCGTTCAGCTCGACCGTCCTGGCCCC
>JAPKZE010000029.1 GCA_026393955.1 Candidatus Aminicenantota bacterium | reverse complement strand
TAGAAGCAATCTCGCGGAAATATCGTTGGAGGAAACCATGAAACGTTTTGGCCTGACGATCAGTGTTGTCCTGGTCCTGGCGCTCGTCCTGGCTCTGCCTTCACCGTCCCCCGCCCAGGGGCCCAAGGTCGCGGCGAGCCTCAAAGCCAGCGTGATGCAGAGGTTGGGAACGGATTGCGATATCACCGTCGACTACAGCCGGCCGGGGGTCAAGGGAAGGAAGATCTGGGGAGACCTGGTCCCTTACGGCCTGAACCCCGGAAATCAGTATTCCAAGAACAAACCCTATCCCTGGAGGGCCGGCGCCAACGAGAACACGACCATCGAGTTCAAGAAGGACGTCCTCGTCGAGGGGAAGCCTCTTCCGGCCGGGAAGTACGGCCTCCACATGATCCCCGGGGAAAAGGAATGGACCGTCATCTTCAGCAAGAACAACGCCGACTGGGGAAGCTTCACCTACAACCAGGATGAGGACGCCCTGCGCATCACGGTCACGCCCGTGAAGGCCCCCCACCAGGAGTGGCTGATGTTCGGGTTCGATGACCTGGCCGGGACGTCGGCGACCGCCTACCTCCACTGGGAACAGCTGAAAGTCCCCTTCAAGATCAAGGTGGCGCAATAACCCGCGGCGGGGATTCCCGGGACGGCTTTTCCGAGACGCAGACGCGTTGCGGCCGATGAACGGGACTATCCTAAAAAGGCTCATGACGATGGCCGTAGGAATGGCCCTGTTCCCGAGCATTCACCTTCAGGCCCAGCCGGCCGGGGCCGTCAGTTCCGCGGATCTGGACATCGCCCTTCACAAGCTCAACGTCCTTGGCAGCGTCCTCTACGTGGCCGCGCATCCGGACGATGAGAACACGGCCGTCCTGTCGTATTTCTCGAAGGGCCGGAAGTTCCGGACGGCCTACCTGTCCCTCACCCGCGGCGAGGGCGGCCAGAACCTGATCGGCCCGGAACAGGGCCCCGAGATCGGGCTCATCCGGACCCAGGAGCTCCTGTCCGCCCGCCGGATCGACGGGGCCGAACAGTATTTCACGCGGGCCGTCGATTTCGGCTACTCCAAGACCGCCGAGGAGACATTCGAGTTCTGGGGCAAGGAAAAAGTCCTGGCGGACATCGTCTGGGTCATCCGAAAATTCCGGCCCGACGTGATCATCACCCGGTTCACCGCGGACAACTCCGGCGGGCATGGCCACCACCGGGCTTCGGCGATATTGGCCCTGGAAGCCTTTGCGGCCGCCGCCGACCCGGCCCGCTTCCCCGAACAGCTGAAAGATGTCTCGCCGTGGCAGGCCCGGCGCCTGTTTTGGAATGGCTTCGCCCAATCCCAGACCGATAACCCGAGCCGGCTGCGGATCAATACGGGCGAATACGATCCTCTGCTGGGGAGATCCTATAGCGAGATGGCCGCGGAGGGCCGCTCCCAGCACAAGAGCCAGGGCTTCGGCTCGGCCGCCCGGCGCGGAAGCCAATACGAGGCTTTCGAGCTTCTGGCCGGGGAGCCGGCGAAGGGCGATCTTTTCGACGGGATCGATGTCACCTGGGACCGCGTCCCTGGCGGACACAAGGCGGGTCTCCTGCTGGCCGAGAGCTTGCGCTCGTTCGACCCGGAGCATCCCTCGAGATCGATCCCCGGCCTGCTGGCCGTTCATGACGAGCTCGCCAGGCTCCCCGATGAGAACTGGGTTCGGCTCAAGCGAGAAGAGCTGGCCCGCGTCATCCAGGCTTGCGGCGGGATCTGGATCGAGGCCATGGCCGGCGATTTTTCCGCCGCGCCGGGGGACGAGATACAGGTCCGAACGACGATCATCAACCGGTCCGGCCAGGCCTTTTCCGTCCACAGCGTCGGCTTTCCGAAAGTGGGGCCGGACAAGGTCCTCGACCGCCCTCTCAACAGCAACGAGCCCGCCGTCATCGAGAACACCCTTCGAATCCCCGGCGATTTTCCGCTGTCCCAGCCCTATTGGCTGGATGCCGCGCACCAGGAAGGCCTCTTTTCGGTCGGGGACCAGAACCTCATCGGGCTCGCGGAAAACCCTCCGGCGATCAGCGCCAGGATCCGCCTGACCGCTGACGGACGTCTTTTGGAATACTCGGTCCCCGTGGGCTTCCGTTGGACGGACCAGGTGAACGGGGAGCTCCTGCGTCCCTTCGAGGTCCGGCCGCGCCTGACCATCCAGGTCGAGGACAAAGTCCGGATCTTCGCCGGCGTGAATTCCAAGAAGATCAAGCTGCGGCTGAAAAGCCACTCCCCGAATGTCGCCGGCCAGGTCCGGCTCATAGGACCGCAGGACTGGACGATCAGCCCGGTCCGCCAGCCTTTTTCCCTGACCGGCAAATATGACGAGGTCGAGATCACGTTCGACGTGACCCCGCCGGAAGCCGCCGGCGAGACCGACCTCACGGCGGAAGCCGAGGTCGGCGGCGAAAAATTCATCCGGGAATTGGTCGAGATCTCCTACCCCCATATCCGCCGCCAGGTCTATTTCCCGGATAGCCGGCTCAAGGTCGTCAAGCTGGACATCAAAACGGACGGGCGGAGGATCGGCTACATCATGGGCGCGGGGGACGAGGTTCCCCGAGCCCTCCAAAGCCTCGGCTATGACGTCGTCGAGCTCGGCGATGAGATGCTCGAAAACGAGGATCTCTCCCCCTTCGACGCGATCGTCACCGGGGTCAGGGCCTACAATACGCGGAATGTCCTCAAGCTCGTGACGGAGAAGCTCCTCCAGTACGTCGACCGCGGCGGGACGCTCGTCGTCCAGTACAACGTGGCCTCCGGTTCGTTGCCCGACCGCATCGGTCCCTATCCCTTCACGATCGGCCGGGACCGGGTGAGCGTCGAGGGCGCTCCGATGGTCTTCCTGGCTCCCGGCCACCCGCTGCTGAACGTCCCCAACAAGATCACGCCTGGTGATTTTGAAGGCTGGATCCAGGAGCGGGGCCTGTATTTCGCTTCCCAATGGGACGAGAAATACGAAACGGTCCTGGCTTGCCACGACCCCGGCGAGCCGGACCGAGCGGGCGGCCTGCTCTACGGCCGTTATGGCAAGGGCATATTCGTCTATACCGCCTACTCCTGGTTCCGGCAGCTGCCGGCCGGCGTTCCGGGCGCGTTCCGGCTTTTTGCCAATATCATCTCGGCGGGGAAAGCCACTGAAAAACCATCCGACAAAAGAAAATGAGGAGGGGGAGGGGCGGCCTCCCTTCTTCTCGTCCTGGGGCCGTCTGTACGCGGTCGTCCTGTTGAATCTGGCCCTCCAGATCCTGCTTTTCACCATTTTCACCGGGGCGTTCAAATAGATGACGGCTCCGACCCGGCCCATGCACCTGCCGGCGCTGGTCGAGGACTACCTCGACGACTATGGCAAGGTGCGCGAGTTCTACAACGGCGACTTCAGGGAGCCCTCGGCTTTTGAGCGCCAAACCGAAAGAGTCCGGTCGCGCCAGATCGCCCGGGGAGACCTGGCCGCGATCCTGAGCGAGCAAAACGGAAGTTACGGCTGCGGACCCGAGACCCTGGGCGCGATCGGGAGACTCGTCCGGGATGAGGCCTGCGTCGTGGTCACGGGACAGCAGGTCGGGCTCTTCTCCGGGCCGCTCTACACGATCTACAAGGCGCTGACCGCGATCAAGCTCGCGGACAGTCTCAACCGCCGCGGCCTCGGGAGCTTCGTGCCCGTCTTTTGGCTGGCCTCGGACGATCACGACCTGGCGGAGATCGATCATATCGCCCTCATCGACAAGGACAACCGGATCCGCGAGATCCGGTGTGCGGCGCCTTCGCGCGAATCGAAGGCCCCTGTTTCGAATGTCCCCTTGCCTCCGGATATCGGCGATTGCCTCGGCCAGCTCGCGGACTCGACCCTGGACACCGAATTCAAGGCGGACATCCTGGGCTCCCTGAGCGAAGCCTACCGGCCCGGCCGCTCCTACGCAGAAGCCTTCGGCCGCTGGATGACCCGCCTGTTCAAGTCCCGCGGCCTCGTCCTCATCGACGCCGGCCATCCCCGCCTGAAAGAGATGGGGCGCGACGTCTTTTATCGCGAGATCGCCGACGGGTCGCCCTCGACCCGGCAGGCCGTCACCGCGTCGGAGCGGCTGCGCCAGGCCGGATATGAGCCCCAGATCCCCCTCCACGAGGGCATCCTCAACCAATTCTACGTGGAGCGGGAACGCCGGGCCATCCAATGGAAGGACGGGGCCTTCGACATTAAAGGCCTTCCGGCGCCGGTCGCGAAAGAGACGCTCCTCGGGCTGGCCAAAGACAAGCCCTCTCTGTTCAGCCCGAATGTCCTCCTGCGGCCGCTCTATCAGGATGCGGTCTTGCCGACGGTAGCCTATGTCGGCGGTCCGTCCGAGATCGCCTATTTCGGCCAGCTCAAAGGGGTTTATGAGGCCTTTGAACTGCCGATGCCCGTGATCTATCCGCGGAAGAGCGTGACCATCGTCGAACGGAAGATCGATCATATCCTGAAGAAATACCATCTGAGCGTCCCCGACCTTTGGCGCAACGCGGCCGGTGCGATCGGGGACATCGCCAAGGACGAGATCCCGGAGGCCGTGGGTCAGGCCCTGCTCCTGGCCCGCGATCATCTCGAGCGGGACTATGCCGGCCTGAAGGCGGAAGTCCTGGCCTTCGATCCGGGTTTGGCCGGATCCGTTGATCTGGCCAAGGGGAAGATGAACCAGCAGCTGGATTTCATGCAGAAGAAGGTCCAGCAGGCGGCCCGCAAGCGGAACGACATTGCGATCCAGCAGCTCCGCAAGGCCGTCGACAACCTGTACCCGAACCGGCGTCTGCAAGAAAGAGTTTTTAATATCGTGCCGTACCTGATCAAGTACGGCTCCGGGTTTATCGATCAACTCGACCGGGCCATCGATATCGATGGGACGGATCATCAGCTTCTCGTGATGTGAACGATCTCGACCGACAAGGAGACGGCCATGGACTTGGACGCTTTGGCGTTTGGGGCCCACGCCGATGATGTGGAGCTCGGCTGCGGCGGCACGTTGATCAAGTTGGCGGAGTTGGGTCACAGGACGGGAATTGCCGTCCTGACCCGGGGAGAGATGGCGACGCGGGGCAGCGCTGAGATCCGGACCGGGGAATTTACGAGCGCCGCCGGGATCATGGGCCTGGCCGTCCATCAGATGCTCGATATCCCCGACGGGCGGGTCGAGCGGACATGGGAGAACAAGCTCAAGATCATCGGCGTCCTGCGCGCCCACAGACCGAAGATCGTTTTCGCGCCCTATTGGGTCGACCGTCACCCGGACCACGAGGAGGCCTCCTGTCTCGTGCGCCAGGCGGCCTATCTCTCCGGATTGAAAAAGATCGAAACGGGCGACCCGCCCTTCCGGCCCCATAAGGTCATCTATTATCAGACCAGGTTCGAGTTCACCCCTTCTTTTATCGTCGATATCTCCGGCGTCCACGAAAGGAAGATGAAGGCCATCCGGGCCTATGGGTCCCAATTCCACCGTCCGGGCCAGGCCGGACCCGGGAGCGAGGAGACGCTCATCGGCCGTCCCGAGTTCCTGGCCACCATCGAGACCCGGGACAGGCACTCCGGCGCTCAGATCGGCGTCATGTTCGGTGAGCCTTTTCTCGTCCGGGAAGCCCTGAAATTGGATGACCCCGTCGGATTTTTCGGACCCGAGTATCTTTGGACCATCCCATGAGGACCGGCATGAAGATCGGGATCGTCTGCTATCCGACCCACGGCGGCAGCGGGGTCGTGGCCTCGGAGCTGGCCATCGGCTTGGCGAAGAAGGGCCACGAGGTCCATATCATCAGCTATGCCACGCCGTTCCGCCTGCGCACGTTTTACCGTGACATCTTCATCCACGAGATCGAGGTGGCGACCTATCCGCTGTTCAAGTACCCCCCGTATGAATTGAGCCTGGTCACCAAGCTGGTCGAGATCGCGGAGACCCGCGGCCTCGACATCATCCATGCCCATTACGCGGTGCCGCACGCCGCCAGCGCCTACCTGGCCAAACAGATCTTGAATTCCGGGCGCCCGAAGACGGTCACGACCCTCCACGGCACGGACATCACCTTGGTCGGCGCCGACCCGTCTTTTCAACGGGTCGTCAAGTTCGCCATCGAACGATCCGACGGCGTGACGGCCGTTTCCCGGTATCTCATGAATCGGACGATCGAGGAATTCGAGATCCGGCGCGAGATCCGGGTCATCCCCAATTTTGTCGACGTCCTCCGGCCGTCCCAGAATCGCGACTTGTGCGCGAGGGACGCGCTGGCGCCGAACGGGGAGAAGATCCTGATGCACGCCTCCAATTTCCGTCCGGTGAAACGGATCGCGGACGTCGTGCGCATTTTCGCCCAGGTCCGCGAACGCGTCCCGGCCAAGCTCGTCCTCATCGGCGACGGGCCGGAGCGGCTTTTCATCCAGCAGCTGGTCCGGGAGCTGAAGCTCACGTCGGACGTCCAGTTCATGGGCGAACAGGATCAGCTGGAGCCGCTGTTCCTGTGCGCCGATCTGTTCCTCCTGCCCAGCGAACAGGAGAGCTTCGGGTTGACGGCCCTCGAAGCCATGAACTGCGGCGTCCCTGTGATCGCCACCGAGATCGGCGGCCTGCCCGAGGTCATCACCCACGGGGAGACGGGGTATCTGTTCCCCGTCGGCGACGTCGCGGGCATGGCGGCCAGTGCCGTGGCCCTTCTCACCGACCCGGCCCGGCACGCCCTCTTCAGGACGCAGGCCCGGAAACGCGCCGAGGGGTCCTTCGACGCCGACCGGATCATTCCTCTCTATGAGTCTTATTACGAAGAGGTCCTGAGCTCCTAGCCGATGCATGCCCTGGACTGGATCGTCCTGACGTCGTTCCTCCTGTTCGTGGCCGTCTACGGCGTCTGGAAGACCCGGGGGAAAAAGGACATGCCGGGCTATTTCCTGGCCAACAAATCGACCCCTTGGTACGGCGTCACGATCTCCATCATGGCGACCCAGGCCAGCGCCATCACGTTCCTGTCCATGCCCGGCCAGGCCTACGTCGACGGCATGCGGTTCGTCCAGTTCTATTTCGGATTGCCCATCGCCATGGTCATCCTCTCGATCACGGCCGTCCCGCTGTTCCATAAGCTCAAGGTGTACACGGCCTATGAATTCCTGGAGCAGAGGTTCGACCTGAAGAACCGGGCCCTGGGGAGCATCCTCTTCCTCATCCAGCGGGGGCTCGCGGCCGGATTCACGATCCTGGCCCCGGCCCTGATCATCTCCGTCATCCTCGGCTGGGATTTTCGCCTGACGATCTTCATGATCGGGGGCCTGGTCGTCCTCTACACGGCCGCGGGCGGGACGGAGGCCGTCAATAAGACGCATCTCCTGCAGATGGCGATCGTCACGGTGGGCATGGGCGCGGCGTTCTTCATGATCTTCCGCCGGCTGCCGCCCGACATTTCATTTTCGAGCGCCGTCCATCTGGCCGGAAAGCTGGGCAAGCTGAATGTCGTCAATTTCACCTTCAACTGGACGGACCGCTACAATTTCTGGTCCGGCCTCATCGGCGGGGCCTTTGTGGCCCTGTCGTACTTCGGGACGGACCAGTCCCAGGTCCAGCGCTACTTGGCCGGACGGTCCGTCGCCCAAAGCCGCATGGGGCTCCTTGCCAACGGTGTGGTCAAGGTCCCGATGCAGTTCGTCATCCTCTTCATCGGCGCCATGATCTTCGTCTTTTACCAGTTCGTGACGCCGCCGTTGTTCTTCAACCCGGTCGAAACGGCCCACGTCAAGAACGGGGCCTACGCGGAAGCCTATACGAAGCTCGAAGCGGACTATCGAGGCCTGAGCGGGGAGAAGCAGGACCAGCTCCGGCGGATGCTGGCGGCCATCGATGAGCGTAATCAAGGGGCCGAGGCCGAGGCGATGGAGAAGCTCCGGCTGGTGAGAGAATCGGAATTCGGCCTCCGGCGGGACGCCATCGGCCTGATCAAGAAGAGCGATCCCCTGGCCGAGACGAATGATACGAACTACATCTTCCTGAGCTTCGTGACCCGCTATCTCCCGGTCGGGCTCGTCGGGCTGATCCTGGCCGCGATCCTCTCGGCGTCGATGTCGGCGTCCTCCGCCGAGCTCAGCGCACTGGCTTCCGTCACCGTGATCGATATCTATAAGCGTCTTATCCGGCGAGACGCCCCGGACCGGCACTATGTCCGTGTGTCGAAGGCGGCCACGGTCTTCTGGGGGCTCTACGCCATCGCATTCGCCCAATTCGCGAACCATCTCGGCTCATTGATCGAAGCCGTGAACATCATGGGGTCCCTATTTTACGGGACGATCCTCGGCATATTCCTCATCGCCTTCTATTTCAAGAGGATCGGCGGAAACGCGACCTTCATCGCCGCGGTCGTCGCCGAACTCACTGTCCTGGCCTGTTTCTTCTTCACGAAAATCCCTTATTTATGGTTCAACGTCATCGGCTGCGTTCTTCTCGTTCTGCTGGCCCACATCTTGAATCCTCTTTGGCCGGGGAGGAGGATGGGATCACCAGAGCCGCCGCAGCCGAGCGCGATCTGAGTACAATCGATTTTGCTGCCCATCCAATATTTTTTTCAGTAAGTTGAAGCGCTAGAGCCGTTCGTTCTTAATCAGCAGGTCAGAGGTTCGAATCCCTTGAAGCGCGCCATAAGACCAAGGTCCTATGGACAGCCATAGGCCCATTAGGGCATTATAGTTGCAGTCCCCGGAGGGATGAATCATGAATCCGAACGCTTTTCTCACAACATCCTCGCGACCGGCCTTGAGGAGATTTCTCGCGATCATGTGCGCAATGCTGGTGCTGTCCTGGGGGGTGGCGTGGTCCTCTCAGACCCCCCCGTCGCAGAGCCCGCCCCAGGATCCGCCGCCGGCGGCCGTCGAGCAGGAGGCCCCGAAGATCCCGCCGGAGCAGCTTGACGCCCTCGTCGCGCCGATCGCGCTTTACCCGGATCCGCTCCTGGGTCAGGCGCTCGTCGCGGCTACATACCCCCTCGAGATCATCCAGCTCCAGCAGTGGCTCGAAAAGAACAAAGACCTCAAGGACAAGGCGCTGACGGACGCCGCGATGAAACAGCCCTGGGATCCGAGCATCCAGGCCATGGTCGTGCTGCCGGACGTCGTGAAGCGGCTGTCGGAGGACGTCCAATGGACGACGGATCTGGGCAACGCCTTCCTCGCGCAGCAGGGCGACGTGATGGACGCGGTGCAGCGGATGCGTAAGAAGGCCCAGGACACCGGCGCCCTGAAGTCGAGCGAGCAGCAGAAGGTCGAAACGAAGGTGGTGGAGACCAAGACCGTGATCGTGGTCGAGCCGATGAGCACGGAAGTGATCTATGTGCCGGTATACAATCCGGTCGTGGTCTACGGGCCGCCGATCTATCCTTATCCTCCGATCTATTATCCCCCGCCTCCCCCCCCGGGTTATTATATGGGCGCGGCCATGATCACCTTCGGGATCGGAATGGCCGTGGGCGCGGCCTGGGGCGGCCACCACGGCTATGGCTGCGGCTGGGGCCACAACGACATCTACATCAACGTCGACAACAATTTCAACCGGAACAACATTAACCGTGGCGGCGGCGGAGGCGGCAACAACTGGCAGCACAACCCACAGCATCGCGGCGGCGCTCCGTATTCGAACAAGGCGACGGCTAACAAGTACGGAGGCGCGGCGCGCGGAGACTCCAAATCGAACCGCCAGGGGGGCGCGCAGCAGCAGGTCAGCCGTCAGGGCGGCGGCGCCGGCGTGAGCGACCGTTCCGCCGGAAGCAACAACAGCACCGGCAGCCGCAACGTCTCTCAGAGCTCCGGCAAGAGCAAGAGCGCTTTCGGAGGCGGTTCCGGCGGATACAGCGGGAGCAGCGCCCGGTCCAGCAGTTCCCGGGGCGCGTCGAGCATGGGAGGCTCCAGGGGCGGCGGCGGCGGACGCCGGCGATAATAGGCCATGATCAGGAGAACCAGCATGAAAGCAAGATCTCGATACACCCCGGCTTCGAGGACCCTCAGAGCCATCCTGGCGACGGCCTGTTTGGGTGTGCTCGCGTTGACGATGCCGGTGGCCTGCCAAAAGGCCGAGAATGCGGCCTCCGGTCCTGCTGCCAAGGCGTTCGATTCACCGCAACAGGCGGCCGAGGCGCTCATCGCGGCCGCCGAGAAATTCGACCAGGCGGCCCTGTTGGACATCTTCGGGCCCGACGGGCGCGAGCTCATCCTGACCGGTGAAGAAGTCGCCGACAAACAGAAGGTCACGGACTTCGCCGCTCTGGCCCGCCGGAAGAGCAGCGTCGTCGTGGATCCGAAGCATCCCAAGGTCGCCACCCTGGTCGCCGGCGAGGAGGATTGGCCGCTGCCCGTGCTCATCGTGAAGAAAGGCGGGAAGTGGTCGTTCGACGCCGCGACCGGGCGGGACGAGATCCTCTACCGGCGCATCGGCGACAACGAATTGAACGCCATCAGGATCTGCCGCGGCTTCGTGGAAGCGCAGCATGAATACGCGATGGAGAAGCACGACGGGTCGGAAGTGAATCAATACGCGCAGCGCATCATCAGCACGCCCGGAAAGCGGGACGGACTGGCTTGGCTGAATCCCGACGGCACATGGGGCGGGCCGGTGGGAGAGGGGGTCGCCCGGGCGATCGAGCAGGGTTACACGAGCGGTTCCGAACCTTTCCGCGGCTACTTCTTCAAGGTCCTGAAAGGGCAGGGCCCGGCGGCGCCGCTCGGCGAATTGGACTTCGTGATCGACGGGGCGATGATCGGCGGTTTCGCGCTCGTGGCCGCGCCGGCCGAGTACAAGGTGACGGGCGTGAAGACCTTCATCGTCAGCTACGACGGCATCGTTTATGAGCAAGACCTGGGTCCCGATACGCTCATCCTCTTCGAAAAAATGGAGCGCTACGATCCGGATAAGACCTGGGTCCGCACCGATGACGATCAGTAGGCCAGTTGGTTCGTGATCAGCAGGCCGGAGGCTCGATCCCTCTCGCTGGTTCCCCCGATTCCCCTCATATCGAACGCAAATCATGAGGTTCTCTTGGTATAATGGCGGTCATGAAGAGGGACGTGGTCATCATCGGTGCGGGCGCCGCGGGTCTTTTTTGCGCCGTCGAGTGCGGAAAGAGGGGCCGGTCGGTCGTCCTGCTCGAACACACCGGGACTATCGGGAACAAGATCCGGATCTCGGGGGGCGGCGCCTGCAACTTCACGAACCGTTTTTTGGACGGGACCCATTATGTCTCGTCGAACCCGCACTTCGCGAGATCCGCTCTTTCCCGTTTCACACCGCAGGACATGACGGCGCTCCTCGAGCGCCACAAGATCCGGATCGTCGAAAGAAGATGGGGGCAGCTCTTCACCGGGGACGGAGCAGAAGGGATCGTAAAGATGTTTCGGGACGAATGTGCCCGGGCGAACGTCGAGATCCAACTCCACTGCCGGATCTTGGCCGTTTCAAAGAGAGAGTCGTTCGAAGTGGCTTCCAG
>JAPKZE010000121.1 GCA_026393955.1 Candidatus Aminicenantota bacterium | reverse complement strand
GCCCGGGTCCGCGGGTCCTTCGGGTTGGCGAAGACCTCGGCCGCGGGCCCGTGCTCGACGAGCTCGCCGAGGTAGAGAAAGGCCAGGTAGTCCGCGACCCGGCGGGCTTGGCGGAGGATGTGGGTGACGAGGACGACGGTGTAATCCCGCTTGAGCTCGAGCAGCCGGCGCTCGACGTTCTGGCTCGACTGGGGGTCGAGGGCGGAGGTCGGCTCGTCGCCGAGGATGATCTCCGGCTCGACGGCCAGGCCCCGGGCCAGGCAGAGCCGTTGCTGCTGTCCGACCGAGAGCATGGACGCCGGATCGCGCAGCCGGTCCTTGACCTCGTCCCACAGGCCGGCCACGCGCAGGTAGTGCTCGACCCGCCCGTCGAGTTCGGCCTTCGCCCGGAGCCCGTGGATGCGCGGGCCGTAGGCGACGTTCTCGTAGATCGACATCGGCAGGACCTGGGGCTTCTGCGAGAGCAGGCCCATCTTCCTGCGGATGCGGGTGACCTCGGTCCGGGGGTCGTAGATGTTCTCGCCGTCGAGCACGACCTGGCCCTGGACGCGGGCCCCCTCGGCCGTGTCCAGCATCCGGTTGAGCGACTTGAGCAGCGTCGTCTTGCCGCATCCCGACGGCCCGATGATGACCGTGATCTTCCGGGCCGGGATGTCCAGGTTGACGTCCTTGAGGACCCGGAGATCGCCGTAATGGACGCTCAGGTTCCGGATGCTGATCGGCGTCTCGCCGTTCACGGGCGCGTCCTTTCATCATTTGACGACATGGCGGGTCACCTTTCGGCTCATCGCCCGGCCGGCCAGGCTGATGAGAAGGATGATCAGGGTCAGGACCGCGGCCGAAGCGTAGGCCCTCTGCTGGACCTCGGGGAACGGGGTCCCGAGCTGGAAGAAGATGGCCAGGGGCAGGGTCGCGGCGGGATCGGCCAGCGAGCCGGGGATCCGGTCGGTGAACCCGGCCGTGAACAGGACCGAAGCGGCGTCGCCGATGCCCCGGCCGAAGGCCAGGAGCACGCCGGTGAGGATGCCCGGGGCCGATTGCCGGACCAGGACCTTCAGCGCGGTCTCGAAGCGGGTCGCCCCGAGCGAGGCCGAGGCGTCCGTGAGCTCGCGGGGCACGAGGCGCATGACCTCGTCGATGGCCCGGGTCATGATCGGGAGCTCGAGCAGCGCCACCGTCAGGATGCCGGCCAGGAGCGAGGCCCGCAGGCCCAGGGCCAGCATGACCACGAAGCCGAAGGCGCCGTAGACGATGGAGGGCACCCCCCAGAGCACGTCGAGGAAGAACCGGGTCCAGACCGCCGTCTTCGAGGCCCGGCCCTTGTAGACGTTGAGGTAGAGGGCCAGCGGCAGGCTCAGAAGGAAGGCCAGGGCGGTCGCCCCGAGGGCGAGATCGAGCGACCCGACGATGGCGTTCAGGATGCCGCCTTCCTTGCCCAGGTAGAAGCCCCCCCGGGGCGTTTGGGTCAGCATGGACAGGCTCAGGGCCGGCACCGCTTTCCAAAGAACGGTCCCCAGGATGAGGAGGAGCGACAGAAGGACGATCGCGGCCGAGACCGCGGCCAGGGTGCGGAAAAAGAGCTCGGTCCGCTTGCGCTGGCCGAGCCGCGCGTCGGCCCGGCCGTTCACCGGACCCTCCGTTCGACCCGGACCAGGATGCGCCGGGCCAGGACGTTGAAGAACAGGACGATCAGCATGAGGACGAGGGCGGCCGACATGAGGGCCGCGTCGTAGCGCGGCACCGACATCATCTCGCCGTAGTTGTTGGCGATGAGGGCCGGCAGAGGGTAGCCGGGATCGAAGAGCGACCGGGGCACGGCCGGGACGTTGCCGACGACCATGAGCACGGCCATGGTTTCGCCGAAGGCCCGCGAAAAGCCGAGGACGGAGGCGGCCAGGATACCCTGGGCGCCCTTGCGCAGGACGACGTGACGCGTCGTCTCCCATTTCGTCGCCCCGAGGGACAGGGAGGCCTCGCGGAGCGAACGGGGCACGGTCGAAAAGACCTCGAGCGTTACGTGGATGATCGTCGGAAAGGTCATGATGGCCAGGACGATGCCGCCGGCCAGGATGCTGTAGCCGGAGGAGGTGACGCCGGCCAGCGGGGCGAGGACGTTGCCGACAAAAGGCACGACCAGGATGACGCCCCAGACGCCGTAGACGACGGACGGCAGACCGGCCAGGAGGTCGATGACGGGCTTGGCAGCCTCGCGGACCCAGCGCGGGGCGTACTCGGAGAGGTAGACGGCCGCGAGGATCGAGACCGGCACGGCCAGGACCAGGGCGGTCACGGTCACCCAGACCGTCCCGGCGATGAACGGCAGGAGGCCGAACTCGCCCTTGAGGGGATGCCAGGCCGAGGAGAAGAGGAGCCGCGACAGGGGCGCGACGCCCAGAATGGCCTTCGACTTCAGGAACAGGCCGACGACGATGAGCAGGACGAGGAGGCCCGGCAGGGCGGTGACGAGGCCCATGCCCCGGCGGGCCAGGGTGTCCTTGAGAAGCCTCATTTCTTCTCCGCAGAGCCGCGGACCGTGGCCAGGCCGGCGGCGACGCGGTCCGGACTGACGGCGATGTAGCCCATTTCGGCGACGTATTGCTGGCCCTCGGTCAGCACCCAGGTGAGGAAGTCCGCCAGGAGCGGCCGATCCGGTTGTCGCGGACGCCCGGGCTGGCCTTTGATGACGAAGTAGAGGTCGCGGGCCGGCGGCGAGGGATAGACGTGCGCGGCAATGGCCCGGACGAGGTCGTCGCGGGTGGCATAGACGCTCTCGGCCGGATCGATGCGGCCGTTCCCGTCGAGATCGATCGGACAGATCCCGAGGCCGGCCACGGGCCTCAGGGTCTTGGCATCGTAGGCGAAGTTGACGTTGTTGAAGCCGATGGCCAGCGGGTCGCGGCGGACGGCCTCGGCCAGGCCCGGGTCGCCGTAGACGCCGACGCCGGTCAGGTCCTCCTGGTGTCCGCCGAGGTAGGCGGCCCAGGTCTCCGCGGCGCCGCAGGCGTCGGAGCGGGTGAAAACGTGGACCGCAGTCCGGCCGTCCCGGTCAAGCAGCGCCTCCCAAGACTTGATCGGGACCCTCATCCAGAGCGCCGCCAGATCCTCTTTCTTGAGGCCGCGACGGAGGAGGTCGGCCAGGAGAGGGTTCTTGGCGCTGACCGTGGCCACGACCGCATCCTTGGCCACGGCCAAGGCGACGGCCCCCTTCTCCACTTCGGCGGGATTGATCTCGCGCGAGACCATGCCGATGTCGACGACGCCGGCCAGCGCGTCGGCGATGCCCTTGCCCGCGCCGCCGGCCTGGACGTCGACGACCGTGCCCGGATGGCTCTTCTGGAACTCCTCCTGCCAGCGGATGGCCAGCGGATAGAGGGCCCAGGCCCCGGAGAGGGAGAGGCTGCCTCGCGCCGGAGCGCCGGGCGCCTCGGCGGCCTTGCGGGAGCCCGCCGGCCGCTTGAGCAGGAGAACGACGACCCCAGCGGCGAGAAGGAGGACAACGACGGCGATCGTCTTTTTCATGGCTTGTCCCCTTTGGCGCGGGCCGCGGCGTCGCTCTTATCGACGAGGTCGGCGAAGGTCGTCTTCTCGAGGATCTCGGCCACCGCGTCCCGGACGTCCTTCCACAGCCAGCGCAGGCCGCACGTGCCTTCCATCGGGCAGGGCTCATGGGCCATGATGCTAACGCAATCAATAGGTGCCAGGGGGCCGTCCATGACCCTGATGACCTCGGCGACGTTGATCTCGCCCGGCGGCTTAGCCAGGAGGTAGCCGCCCTTCCGGCCCTTGCGGCTCTTGAGGTAGCCGGCCCGCTTGAGGAGCAGGAGGATCTGCTCGAGGAACTGTTGGGGGATGACTTGGGCCTTGGAGATCTCCCGGCTGTGGATGGGCCCATCCTGATAGCGCCGGGAAAGCTCCAGCATGGCCCGGCTGGCGTATTCACCCTTGGTCGAGAGTCTCATCTCGCCTCCGGCTTAATTGACTAAGTCAATAGACTTAGTCATTTAACATGGGCCGCAAGGCCTTGTCAAGGGTTTTTTGGGGTGGCCGGATCAGCGCACGAAGGCCTTCCGGCCGGCGTAGACCGCACCGGAGCCGAGCTCCTCCTCGATCCGCAGCAGCTGGTTGTATTTCTCGACGCGCTCGCCGCGGCACGGAGCCCCGGTCTTGAGGTGCCCGGTGGCCATGGCGACGGTCAGGTCGGCGATGAAGCTGTCGACCGTCTCGCCGCTCCTGTGGGAGACCATGGCCCCCCAGCCGGCTTTGCGGGCCATGTCGATGGCCGCCACGGTCTCGGTCAGGGTGCCGATCTGATTGAGCTTGATAAGGACGGCGTTGGCGGCGTTCTCGGCGATGCCCTGGGCGATGCGCTTGACGTTGGTCACGAACAGGTCGTCACCGACGAGCTCGATCCGGTCGCCGAGCGTCGCGTTCAGGAGCTTCCACCCCTCCCAGTCGTCCTCGGCCAGCCCGTCCTCGATGACGCGAATGGGATATTTCCGGACCCATTCCTCGTACATCGCCACCATCCCGTCGGCCTTGATCTTCCGGCCCTCGGTCCTCAGGTTGTAGAGGCCGTCCGCGTAAATGCTGCTCACGGCGCCGTCGATGGCCAGAACGATGTCCTCGCCGGGTCTGTATCCGGCCTTCTCGATGGCCTTGAGGATCGCCTCGACGGCATCGGCGTTCTTCTTGAA
>JAPKZE010000456.1 GCA_026393955.1 Candidatus Aminicenantota bacterium | reverse complement strand
AGCGCCGGATGCTCCGGCGGCCGCGCAGGATCTTCTGGAACGGGGTGGGTTCGATCGGCGTCAAGTCTTCGGTCATGGCGGTCACTTGATGAGGATGAGCTCGGTCTGGCGCCGGTCGAGGAACCTGACGCCCGAAGAGGTCAGGACCGCGTCCTGTTCGAGGGCGATCTGGACATCCTGTCCGCCCCACTCGGCGACGGCGTCGACGATATTGAGCTCGATCGAATACACGGTGTCGGCGAAGAGCGGATAGTCGCCCGGGCCGGGCACGCCGTCCTGGCGGTCCCACAGGCCGATCGTCGGGCCGGCCGCGTGGCCGTGGACGCCGAGCGGGTGCGTGTAGATGCTCGGCCTCAGGCCTTCGTCCTTGGCCCGTTTGAGGGCGGCGGCCAGGACCTGGTTCCCGGTCAGCCCGATCTTCATTTCACCGAGCAGGATGTCCTGGAGCCGGTTGCCCTTGGCCAGGGCGTCTTTCAGCCCTTTCGGCGCGTCGGTCTCCCCGGGATTCAGAACGTAGGCGTGCTGCTGGGTGTCCGTATCGAGCCTCAGGTAGTTGATGCCGATGTCGCAATGGAGCAGGTCGCCCGGGTGAATGACGGGGCTGTCCTTGTACGGGCTGGACTTGGGCCGCTGGACGGAGATGCCGGGATTGAACCAGGACGTCTGGCCGAGGGAGCGGAACTTCTCCCAGATCCACCATTCGACATCGGCGACCGTCGTCACCCCCGGCGTGATGACCGAGGCGGAGAAGGCCGCGGCGATGACGGCGTGGGGGATGGCGCAGATGTGGTCGTAGACCTCGATCTCCTCGGGCAGCCGCCTCTCGAGCCAGCCCACGGCCAGCCGCTCGGCGCCGACGAGCCGCTTGGCATAGTCCGGTCCGAGGGCCTGGACGAGCCGGGCCTTCTTGGAGGCGCTGAGGCCGTCGCCGAAGGCGAAGACATCCGATTCGTCGATGCCGATCCTTTTGGGATCGCGCTCCTTGATGGCCCGGGCCAGGGCCTGCCACTGGTCCTCCTGGTTGGCCTTCCAGACCGTAGGGAACAGGCGGCCGATCCCGTAGCGGTTGACGGAGAACCTCTCGACGCCCTTGTCCCCGCCCCGGTCGAACATGACCAGCATCGTCAGGCGGCGGGCCGAGAGGCTGGCGAACGGCGCGAGGGACAGATAAACGGGGTCTTCGTTGTATTCCTCGCAGATGACCAGCCACATGTCGATCTTCTCGCGCCGCATCAGCCCGGGCAGGAGCTTGTCCAGGCGCGTCGAGAGCCAGCCGTCGTAGACGGCCGCCTGATCTTTGAGGCTGAGAACGGCCGGAATATCGCCGGCCTTGGCGAACGGGCCGAGGGCGGCCAACAGGAGGATGACGAGGAGGACGCGGTCACGGGTCCGAACCGGCATGGGAAACTCCTTTCTTTCCGGGCCGGTTCCCGCCGGTCCGGAGTTCCCAAAATACCATCAAAGCCCGGCGCTGGGCAACAGCGAACTTGTCCTGGCCGCTCACGGGGGCCGGGCCCGTCCCCTTCCCCCCGGCGACGGCCGTTGCCCGGGAGTGGCGAAAGGTAGTATAGTTCGCCCTGGAACTCTCGGGATGAGAATCCGTATCTAAAGATATCCCCCTTAAGGAGGCTCCGACCATGAAAAAAGCGATCACTCTCAGCCTGGCCGTTCTGCTGACGGCCGCTTTCGCCGCCTGTACTTCGACCTCGGGGGTCAAGTCCGGTGCGGCGGCGGGCGAAGCCCTCATCAAGATGATGCCCAAGTCCACGGCCGGCGTTGTGGCCGTCGACGTCAAGCGGCTCATGGAGACGGAGGCGGCCAAGAAGGCCCTCCAGGAACCCCAGGCCAAGGCGAAGTATGACGAATTAGTCAAGATGAGCGGGATCGACCCGATGAAGGATATCTCCTATCTCGCGCTCGGTCTCGTCGGGAGCCCCGTGGGGACGCCCGGCGGCATGAACGGCGGCGCCGTCGTCAACCTGAAATACGACCAGGCCAAGCTCCAGGCCCTTATCAAAGAAATGGCCCCCGGTGCCAAGCAAGAGACTTATAACGGCGTGACCATCTACACCGGCCTGGACGGCACCGAGGCCAAGCAGCAGACCGGGGCCGCCTTCCTCGACGCTACCCACATCGTCATCGGCAGCGAACAGGCCGTCAAGGGCATCATCGACGTCCGCCAGAAGAAGACCGAGTCCATGGCCAAGAACGCGGAGATGACGGCCCTGTTGAAGAAAGTCGACAAATCCGGTCTTGTCTGGGGGGCCTTCGCCGTCCCGCAGGACCTGCTCAAGAAAGGCATCGAAAGCCAGCCTCAGCTCAAGGTCCTCGAAGGGGTCACCGGACTGACCATGTCGGTCGACTACCGCCTGGCCACGGTCGTCGCCGATATCCGGACGGTCGGCGGGACCAAGGAACAGAACGCCACTCTGGCTTCGACCCTCAACGGCTTCAAGAGCCTCGGCGCCATGTTCGCGGCCCAGGAGCCGGTCGTCGGCGAAGCCCTCAACGGCATCGAGATCAGCTCGGGCCAGGACTACACGCGCCTGGCCATCAACCTGTCCCAGGAGATCATCGACAAGCTCGGCAAGTTCGCCCAGTCGAAGGCCGGCGACCTCATCAATATCAAGAAGGACGCCCCCGCGGAAGAGAAGAAGTAGCCCGGGCGGGGCCTGGGCCTAGTCTTCGTAAAGGTATTCTTTTATCCGAAAGAGCCCGCAGGCCAGGGCCAGGAAAACCGCGGCGATCGCGGTGAGAGCCAGGACCGCCAAAAGGGGCGGCGTGGGCTCCAGTCGGAAGAGAAGCAGCGCCACTCCCCTCCCCCCGCCGCCGGTCACGGGGCGGTACGGCAGAAGCGATTTGAGGTAGTGAACGACGGAAAACCTCTGCGTCGAGCCGGGGAAGTACTGGATGACGTTCTCCCAGCCGAAACCGAAGATCAGCCCCAGGATGATGGCCCGTTTGAGGAACGTCCCCAGGAAGGTGAAGAAGGCGGAATAGGCCAGGATGCCCAGTCCGAGGACCCCCAGGTCGACGAAAAAGGCCTTGATGACCTCGGGCTGGCCCAGCCGGCCGGCGTTTAAAAGGAAATAGGACGGGATCAAGCTGGCCGCGACCATGGCGAACATGAGCAGGCCGTAGGCGGCGTACTTGCCGAGAATGATGGCCGGCTTGGGGACCGGCCGGGTGGTCAAGTAGGCCAAGGTGCGGTTCTCGGTCTCTTCGGCCGTGATCGAGGTGCCGTAAAACAGGGTTAGAATGACGATGTAGAACTGCAGGAAAAAGACCATCAGGATCTCGGTGAAGACCGCGACCATGTCGCCGGTCCGGCCCCGGAGCACGATCCGGACCACGACGGCCAGCGCGACCGGGATGAGCCCCAGCAGGGCGAAGACCCGGGTCTTGCCCGTCTTCCAGGCCAGGCCGCCGAAGAACCCGAAGACCTCCCGAACGGCTCGCGTCGCCTTCATCTCATTTCCCCACCAGGTATTCGAAGACGGCCTGAAGATTATCGTCGGGCGAGGAGATCTCGTCGACCGCCAAGCCGGCCTCGAGCAGGACGCCCGTCAACCGGCCGAAAAAGGCGTCCCGGTTATGGGTCTCGACGACGAGGGTCCGGCCGTCGGCCGCGAAGGTCATCTTCTGGATGGACTTGTCCCCGACGAAGCGGGCGGCCAGGGCCCGCGGGTCGCCCGACCGGACCGAGATCTGGTGCGGATGGGATTCGATGAGATCGCGGATATAGGGGATGTCGCCCTGGGCCAGCACCTTGCCCTGGTGAATGAGGACGACCTGCGAGGTCAGGGCCTCGATCTCGGGCAGGACATGGCTCGAGACGAGGACGGTCCGGCCCTGGCTCTTGAAGTCCTTGATGAGCCGGATGAGCTTGCGCTTGCCGAGCGGATCGAGGCCGCTCAGCGGCTCGTCGAGGATGACGATCTCCGGATCGTGGGCGACGGCCTGGGCGAACTTGATCCGCTGACGCATGCCCCGGCTGTAGCCGCGGATGAGGCGGTCCTGGTCGGCCGTTAGCCCGACGAGGTCCAGGGCCCGGGCGGTCCGGTCCCGGATCTCCGTCCGGGCATAGCCGTAGAACCGGAGCAGCCCGGCCACGAATTCGCCTCCGGTCATGTCCTCATAGAAGACGTCGTTCTCGGGGCAGAAGCCGATCCCCTGGAAGATCCCCGGGTTGTTCCAGGCCTTCCGGCCGCGCACGGTCACAAAACCGATGTTCGGCTTCATTTGACCGGTGACGAGCTTCATGAAGGTCGATTTTCCCGCCCCGTTCGGGCCGAGGAGCCCCGTGATCCCCGCCTCGATCTCGAGGCTGACGTCGTTCAGGCCGAGGACGTTTCCGTACCACTTGGACAGGTGGGAGGCGGAAATGACGGCGCTCACTTGATCACCTCGACGCCGCGGATCCGCCGGCTGAGGACGGCCGCCGACAGGGCGCAGACCCCGGCCAGGACGGCGAACGACCAGGCCGCCGGAAAGGCGAACGGGAGCTTCACGCCGAAGAGGAACGCCCCGGCCTGCTGCAGGTTGGCCCGGATCGAGAAGAGCCACATGTAAGGGGTCCGGAAGATCTGGTGGATGATGCCCGCGAGCGCGTCCGAGAAGAGATAGGTCGTGAAGATCAGGATCGTCACGTAGCGGGTGTTCCGGCTCGAGGCCGAGAGCAAAAGGAAATAGAAGGCGAAGAAGACCGTCAGGACCGCCGACCAGCCGAGGATGGACACGGGCAGCCAGGGATATTCGGCCAGGAACTTGAGATCGCCGGCAAAGATGAGTTTGAAAAGGACGAGAACGAGATAGGGCAAGGCCGTCAGAACGAGGACGAAGAAGGCGATGACCGCCATCTTGCCGATGAGGTAATCCCTCTTGCGCAGCGGCCGGGAGAAATAGAGCTGAAGGGAGCTGTGCTTCAGGTCGTCGGCGATGAGGCCCGCGCCGGCGAAAACCAGGACGAGGAGAAGGCAAAAGAGGAAGAACCAGCTCGTCAGGAAGAACTTGAAGTATCCGGGATCGATGGCCAGGAGGGCTTTGTTCGATTTGACCAGGGCCTTGAAGTCCTCCAGGCGCTCGGAGACGTACAGTCCGCCGAGGGCGACGAAGGGGGGCAGGAAGGCCCCGGCGAAGAAGAA
>JAPKZE010000508.1 GCA_026393955.1 Candidatus Aminicenantota bacterium | reverse complement strand
ATGGCCCGGGCCTGCATTTCCGTGATCTCGGGATAGATGATGCCCAGGCGGCAGCCGCGCAATCCGAGCATGGGATTGAACTCGTGGAGGGATTCGACCCGCGCCTTGACCTTCTCGTAAGGGATGCCCATCTCGGCGGCGATCTCGCGCTGGCCCTTCTCTTCGTGGGGCAGGAACTCGTGGAGCGGCGGGTCGATGGTGCGGATGGTCACGGGCCGGCCGGCCATGACCTCGAAGATGCCGGCGAAATCCCTCCTCTGAAGGGGCAGGAGCCTGGCCAGGGCGGCCTTGCGCTGCTCGAGGGTGTCGGCCAGGATCATCTCGCGCATCGGGCCGATCTTGCCCTCGCCGAAGAACATGTGCTCGGTCCGGCACAGGCCGATGCCCTCGGCCCCGAAGGCCACCGCGTTGGCGGACTGGTCGGGCTGGTCGGCGTTGGTCCTGATCTTGAGGGTCCGGTACTTGTCGGCCCAGGTCATGACCTTGGCGAAGGTCTGGTAGACCGGGGCCTTGGCCGGGGCCAGGGTCTTCTCGATGAGGACCTGGAGGACCTCGGAGGGCTTGGTGTTGACCTGGCCTTCGAGGACCTGGCCGGTCGTGCCGTCGATCGAGATCCAGTCGCCCTCCTTGACTGTCCGGCCCTTGACCGTCATGGCGTGGGCGGCATAGTCGATGAGGAGGTCGCCGCAGCCGGCGACGCAGACCCGGCCCATCTGCCGGGCGACCAGGGCGGCGTGGGAGGTCATGCCGCCGCGGGCCGTCAGGATGCCCTCGGCCGCGTTCATGCCCTTGATATCCTCGGGCGAGGTCTCGATGCGGGTCAGAATGACCTTCTCGCCGCGCTTGGCCCAGGCCTCGGCGTCGACGGAGTTGAAGACGACGCGCCCGGTGGCGGCGCCGGGGCCGGCGTTGAGGCCCTTGGCCAGCAGGCGGCCGCCCTTGACGGCGGCGTCTTTCTCGGCGTGGTCGAAAATGGGCCGGAGGAGCTGGTTGAGCTGGTCCGGCTCGATCCGCGCCAGGGCCTCCTTCTCGCCGATGAGCTTCTCGCCGACCATGTCGACGGCGATCTTGATGGCGGCGAAGGCCGTGCGCTTGCCCACCCGGCACTGGAGCATGTAGAGCTTGCCCTGCTGGATGGTGAACTCGACGTCCATCATGTCGGTGTAGTGCTTCTCGAGGGCGTGCCGGATCTTCTCGAGCTCCGCGTAGGCCTTGGCGTCGTCCTTCCGGAGCTCGACGATGGGCTTGGGGGTCCGGGTGCCGGCCACGACGTCCTCGCCCTGGGCGTTCATGAGGTACTCGCCGTAGAAGACGTTCTCGCCGGTGGCCGCGTCGCGGGTGAAGGCGACGCCGGTGCCCGAGTCGTTGCCCATGTTGCCGAAGACCATGAGCTGGACGTTGACGGCCGTGCCCCAGGCCTCGGGGATGTCGTACATCTTGCGGTAGGCGATGGCCCGGTCGTTCATCCACGAGCCGAAGACCGCGCCGACGGCGCCCCAGAGCTGTTTCACCGGGTCGTCGGGGAATTCGTGGCCGGTTTGTTCCTTGATGGCGGCCTTGAAGCGGGCGACGAGGGCTTTGAGGTCG